>JALORV010000444.1 GCA_025458735.1 Burkholderiaceae bacterium
CCGCGGCCGCAGTTCGACCGTTACACCTACTGGGAGAAGTTCGACTACTGGGCGGTGTTCTGGGGCATGTTCATCATCGGCGGCTCCGGATTCATGCTGTGGTTCCCGACCTTCTTCGCGCAGTTCCTGCCCGGCTGGATGTTCAATGTGGCGACCATCGTTCACGGCGAGGAAGCGCTGCTGGCGGTCGGCTTCATTTTCACGATCCACTTCTTCAACGGCCACCTGCGGCCCGAGAAATTCCCGATGGATCTGGTCATCTTTACCGGCCGGCTGCCGGATCACGAACTGAAGGACGAGCGCCCGGTGGAGTACGCCCGGCTGGTGCAGCAGGGCCGGCTGGCCGCCCTCGAAGCTCCGGCGCCGACGGCAGGCGAGGTCGGGCTGGCACGCGCGATCGGGACCGTCGGGCTGGTGCTGGGCATCCTCACCGTTCTGATCATCATCTACAGCGCGCTGCTCTGAAGTAGCATCGCGGAAGCTTTGGGCGGGCCCCGGCTGCAAGGCCGGGGCCCTGCTTGTAACCGGGAGGAGGGCAGGGTCAGATGAAGCTGTTGGGTCGCAGGTCGATGATGGGGGCCATTGGCACGCTGGTCGCGGTCGGGATCGGAGTCGCCGTGGTAGGGGCCGCCGGCATCGCCGGCTGGGAGTACACGAACAGCAACGAGTTCTGCGCTGTGATGTGCCACTCGGTCCATCCCGAGGAAAGCCTCTCGCACAAGACCTCGGCCCATGCCCGGGTGAACTGTGTCGAGTGCCACATGGGGCGCAACTCGACGCTGAAGCTGATGGCGCGCGAGGCCTGCGAGAGCTGCCACTGGCCGGAGGCGGTGCACGACGACAAGCTGTCGGTGCACAAGCGCTACGGTACCGACGCCAAGAGCAGCGAGATCGACTATCGGCTGACGCTGCATACCAGTGCCAACGTCGAGCGCACCCAGCCGTGGAAGGTCACCGGCATCCACTGGCACGTTGCCAACGATGTCCAGTACAAGACGACCGACGTGCAGGGCCGCGAGATTCCCTGGGTGCAGGTCACCCGCCCCGACGGCACCAAGGTCACTTATGTCGACGCCGAAAGCAAGCTTTCGGCGGCCGAGCTCGCAAAGCTCGAGCCGCGTCGCATGGAATGCTTCAACTGCCACAACCAGGTCGGTCATCCGTTCCCCAACCCCGCCAATCGCGTCGACCAGGCGATCGCCGAGGGCCGCATCAGCCGCGACCTGCCGGGCGTCAAAGGCCGGGCGGTCGCGCTGATAACCGCGGCCGACCCCATCTCGGGGCCGCGTGAAGAACGCGCGGTGGCCATCGAGAAGCTGATCGCGACCTATGCCGCCAAGAGCCCGGTTGCCGCCGATCTCAAGGAAAAGGACGCCCAGTTCCAGAAACAGATGCAGGCGATCCTGCTCGATGCGACCTTCGACGAGAAAGGCCTCTCGTGGCAGTCGTTCCCGAACCATGCGCAACACTCCGACACGCCGGGCTGCTTCCGCTGCCACAGTGGCCGGCACTTCAACGAAAAGGGCGAGGCGATCCGCCTGCAGTGCACGCTGTGCCATGACCTGCCTCAGGTCCGGCTGGAGAACGGCAAGGGCAGCGTGCCGTCGCTGATCGTCGCGGGCGTCACGCCGCCGGACAGCCACAACGCGCCGAACTTCATGCACGACTGTGCCACGGCAAGATCGAGTTCGGACGCGAGGGCGGTGGCTTCTGCTCGAACCCGGCCTGTCACGGCCGCACCTGGCCGGGCGTCAACCTCAATGTCGAGTTCAAGCCGCCGCAGGCGCAGCCGGTCGCGGCACCCCCTGCCACGCCGGCCAAGGCCAACCCTGCCAAGGCGGTGCCTGCCAAGGACGCCAAGAGCGCGAAGTAGAGCCTCCCGCGGGACACTGAAAGCGGCCACTCCGGTGGCCGCTTTCATTTGGTGGCGTCCCGAAGCCCTTGGCGCTGCGCCTCGATAAACTGGGCGCCTCTTACCGGAGCCAACGATGAACCTCGCCGACCTCAACCGTTTCGTCGCCGACAAGTGGGACCGCGACCTCGTGCCGCGGCTGATCGACTACGTGCGGGTGCCGGCCAAGTCGCCGGCCTTCGATGCGAGCTGGTCGGCGCACGGCCACCTGCAGCAGGTGGTGAAGGACGCCGAAGCGTGGTGCCGGGCCCAGGCGATTGCCGGCATCCGGATCGAGGTCGTTGCGATCGACGGCCGCACGCCCTGCCTGCTGTTCGATGTGCCGGCCACGCACGGGCTGGGAGACGACCGCACGGTGCTGTACTACGGTCATCTCGACAAGCAGCCCGAGATGGTCGGCTGGCGCGATGACCTCGGGCCGTGGAAGCCGGTCGTCGAGGACGGGCGGCTGTACGGACGCGGCAGTGCCGACGACGGCTATGCGATCTACGCGGCGCTGACGACGATCGCCGCGCTCGATGCCCAGGGAGTGCCGCGCCCGCGCTGCGTCGGCATCATCGAGACCTGCGAGGAAAGCGGCAGCCCGGACCTGCCGGACTATCTCGAACTGCTGGCGCCGCGCTTCGGCGATGTGCAGCTGGTGGTCGGTCTCGACTCCGGCTGCCGCAACTACGAGCAGCTGTGGGTCACCACCTCGCTGCGCGGACTGGTCGGCGGCACGCTGACTGTAGAGATCCTGTCCGAAGGCGTGCATTCGGGTCACGCCAGCGGCATCGTGCCGTCGTCGTTCCGCATCGCGCGGCAGCTGCTGAACCGTCTCGACGACCCGGCGACCGGGCGCGTTCTGCTGCCGGAGCTGCAGGCCGAGATCCCGGCCGAGCGGCTGGCGCAGGCCGAGGCGGCCGGGGCCATCCTCGGCGACCAGGTGTGGCAGGAGTTTCCGTGGGTCAGCTGCAATCACGGGCCCGACGCGCATGCGCGCGCGATGCCGGTGACGACCGATCCGGTTGAGGGGATCCTCAACCGCACCTGGCGGCCTGCACTCGCGGTGACCGGAGCCGCCGGGTTTCCGACGATCGACTCGGCCGGCAACGTGCTGCGTCCGAAAACGACTTTCAAGCTCAGCATGCGCATCCCGCCGACGGTCGACGGCGAGCGCGCCACCCACGCGCTGCGCCGCGCGCTGACCGAGCAGCCGCCGTACAACGCCCGCGTGACGTTCACGGCGGACTGGGGCGCCAGCGGCTGGAACGCTCCGCCGACGGCACCCTGGCTGCGGCAGGCGCTCGACGACGCCTCGCAACGCGCCTACGGCCGCGCGGCCGCATGGGTCGGCGAGGGTGGCACGATTCCCTTCATGAACATGCTGGGCCAGCGCTTCCCGCAGGCGCAGTTCTTCATTACCGGCGTGCTCGGCCCGCATTCGAACGCGCACGGCCCGAACGAATTCCTGCACATCGACTACGCGAAGCGGCTGACGACTGCCGTAGCGGGAGCGGCGTCCGCCTCGCCGGCAAGACGCGCAGCCCAGGCAGCCGTCGCTCTGCGCAGGAAGGCGGCGGCCGAGGTGGCGCCGATGCGCGGCAGACCCAGGTGGCGCGCCGCGCGTTCGAGTTCGACGACCACGTTGCCGGTGTCCAGGGCAATCGCTCCGGTCTGTTTGGACAGCTTCTCGCCGCGTTCATTGAGCGCGACTGGCACATGCAGGTAGCGCGGTGTCGGCAGTTGCAGCGCGCGCTGCAGCGCGATCTGGCGCGGC
>JALORV010000055.1 GCA_025458735.1 Burkholderiaceae bacterium
CCACAGCTCGCCCAGCCGACGCATCGGCGGCAGCCGCGTGAAGCCGTCACGGAAGCGCTGCACGCGCCCTCCTTCATGGTCGACCGCGATCAGCAGGGATGGACGGCGCAGCGCGTGAATCTCGGCCGTCAGCGCCCGCAGCTGCGCCGGAGTCTCGAAGTTCGCCGAGAACAGGATCACCATGCCCACCAGCGGATGCGCCAGCCGCTCGCGGTCGAGCGCCGTCAGGCTCGTTCCCTGTATTCCCACCACAACCGGTCCGAGCTTCAAGGCCTGCCCTCGTCCACTTCGGCCACGGCGTAGGCGGCCGCCATCTGTCGTTCATCGGTCACCGACACATGCAGCCGCAACCGGCGCTCGTCGGCATAGTGCTGCAGGGCCGGACTGGCGATGCGGGCCAGTGGCCGCCCCGACGCATCATTGACGATCTCCACGGCGCGCCAGCTCATCGGCTGGCGCATGCCGAGGCCGAGTGCCTTGGCGATGGCTTCCTTGGCGGCGAAGCGGGTGGCAAGGAAGGCGATGCCGCGTGCGGTCGAGCGTTCGCGCCGCGCGTGATAGCGCTGCAGCTCCTGCGGCCCGAGGATGCGCTGCGCGAAGCGCTCGCCGTGGCGGGCTGCGGCGTCACGGATGCGCTCGATCTCGATCAGGTCGATGCCGATGCCGTAGATCACGCTGCGGCGCTCAGGCACAGCCTGCCCTGCGGATTTCTGCAAGGTACTTGCCGACGGTCGCCGCCAGTCCGAACTCCAGCGCGTCGGCGATCAGCGCATGGCCGATCGAAACCTCATCCACACCGGGCACCGCGCGCAGGAACGCCGCCAGGTTCTGCAGATTGAGGTCGTGGCCGGCCGCCGCCGCCGCTGCGGCATAGCGCTGCAGCACCGGCTGCTGCTGCGGCGTGCCCCAGGCCTGCGCATACGGCTCCGTGTACAGCTCGACGCGGTCCGCTCCCAGCGCCGCCGCATGCGTCATCGCCGCCGGCTCGGGATCCATGAACAGGCTGACACGCGCGCCCAGTGCGCGCGCCTGCTGCACCAGGGGACGCAGCCGCTCGACGTCGGCCGGCAGGTTCCAGCCGTGGTCTGACGTGAAGGCGCCGCTCTCGTCGGGCACGAAGGTGCACTGGTGCGGGCGCACCTGCTCGACGAATTCGAGCAGGCCGTGGAACGGATTGCCTTCGATGTTGAACTCACAGGCCGGCCAGCGCTGCAGCAGCCCGGCCAGTTCGGCGACATCGGGCGCGCGCACGTGGCGCCCGTCCGGGCGTGGATGCACGGTGATGCCGTCGGCACCCGCCTCGAGCGCGAGCACGGCGGCCCGCGCAACGCTCGGGATGCCGATCGTGCGCGTGTTGCGCAGCAGGGCGACCTTGTTGAGGTTGACGCTGAGAGCCGTCATGGCCGGTGGCCGGGAGTGCGGCGGTAGCAGTTCACAGCTGGTGCAGGTCGAGCAGGATGCGGCGGGTGTTCAGCGGCTTGCCGTCGAGATGGTAGCGAATCACCTGCCGCAGCATGCCCTTGGCTTCGGCGGCCACCGTGGGATCAGCGAACTCGCTGCGCGCCATGGCAAGCAAGGTGGCGCCCGAGACGGCCGTGCCGTCGACGTCGCGCTCGCCCGGGCCCAGCCGCTGCGCGCCCGATTCGGCGCGGAAGCAGTAACGCGCCGTTCGCTCGATCGGTTCGCCGTCGGCGCAGCGATCCAGCGGCACCGCGTAGCCGACTTCGCGCAGCAGCTCGAGCTCGAACTGGCGCAGCGTGACGTCATGCCGGGCCGCGCCGAGGCCGCGCAGCATCTCCAGATAGTGCGTGTACAGCCGCTCGTGGGGATCGGCGCGCGCCAGCAGGCGCACGATCAGCTCGTTGGCATAGAACGCGGCCAGCAGCGCGTTGCCGCGCAGCGGCGCCAGCCCGCCCACCCACTCCACCCGCACCAGGTTGCGGATCTCCCCACGGCCACTCCACGACAGCGCCAGCGGCGCGAACGGCGCCAGCAGGCCGCGGTACTGCGAGGTCGGGCGCTTGGCGCCGCGCGCCACCAGGGCCATGCGGCCGTAGTCGCGCGTGAAGGCCTCGACGATCAGGCTGGTTTCGCGCCAGGCATAGGTGTGAAGCACGACGCCCGGCTGGTGATCGACGCGGGCATCACTGCCGCGGCGCAGCCCGGCCGGCGGCCGCGCGCGCGCCGCGCCGTCAGCCATAGCCGAGCTTCCTGAGCGCCGCCGGATCGTCGCTCCAGCCCTTCTTCACCCGCACCCAGACCTCCAGGTACACGGGCTTGCCGAGCATCTGCTGGATCTCCTCGCGTGCGAGGCGCGAGATCTCGCGCAGCTTGGCGCCCTGCGCGCCGATCACGATGCCCTTGTGCGCGTCGCGCTCGACCACCAGCGTGGCATCGATCTCGGCCCGCGCGTCGGTCTCCTGCCAGCGCTCGATGGTGACGGCAATGCCGTACGGCAACTCGTCGCCCAGCAGGCGATAGGCCTTTTCGCGCACCAGTTCGGCTGCGAGGAAGCGCGCGCTGCGGTCGGTGTACTGGTCCGGGTCGAAGAGCGGCACGCCTTCCGGCAGCAACCGGCGGATTTCCTGCAGCAGGTCTTCGAGCTGGCGCGACTTTTCTGCGCTGACCGGCACGATGGCTGCAAAGGGATGGCGCTGCATGGACTCGGCCATCATCGGCAGCAGCCGCTCGCGGTCACGCAGCAGATCGGTCTTGTTCAGCGCCAGGATCACGCGCCCGGGCGTGCGCGGCAGCAGCGCCAGCACGGCTTCGTCGGCCGCGGTCCAGCCCGCAGCATCGATCACCAGGATGATGGCGTCGACATCGCCGAGGGCAGCGGTGACGGCGCTCGTCATGCGCTGGTTCAGGGCACTGCGGTGACGGCGCTGGTAGCCCGGCGTGTCGACGAAGATGATCTGCGACTCTGCATCGGTGCGAACGCCGAGCACCCGCTCGCGCGTCGTCTGCGGCTTGCGCGAGGTGATGCTGACGCGCTCGCCCACCAGAGCGTTGATCAGGGTCGACTTGCCGACATTCGGCCGGCCGACCACGGCCACCCGCCCGACACGGCACACCCCGGGCTGCGCGTCTGGCATCAGGCCGGATCGCTGGTCGCCACGGTGCCCGGCGCCGCCTCGGGGGCCGCTTCGGACACAGGCTCGGCCGGCGCCGGCGCCTTGCCGGCAGCGCGCTCAGCGGGGCGGTCGACTCGACCCTCGGCCGGCGCAGTCCCGGCTTCCGGGGCCGCCGCCGGCTTCTTGCGTGTGCGACGCCCGAGATGCATCGCCTGCTGGGCGGCCTCGAAGGCCTTCTTGGCCGCCGACTGCTCGGCCGCGCGACGGCTGCGTCCGGTGCCATGCACGCTGATCTCCAGCTTCGGAATCGCGCACTCGACTTCGAATTCCTGGTTGTGCGCGGCGCCACGCGTCTCCACCACCGTGTAGACCGGCAGGGCGATCCGCTTGCCCTGCAGGTATTCCTGCAGCAGCGTCTTGCTGTCCTTGCCGAGCGTCTTCGGGTCGACGCTCTTGAGCACCGGGTCGAACAGCTTGCCGATCACGCCGCGGGCGGCGTCGAAGCCGCTGTCGAGGAATATGGCGCCGAACAGCGCCTCCATCGTGTCGGCCAGGATCGACGGGCGGCGGAATCCGCCACTCTTCATCTCGCCCTCGCCCAGCCGCAGGAAGTCAGACAGCACCAGGCGCTCGGCGATGTCGGCCAGCGACTGCTGCTTGACCAGGTTGGCCCGCAGGCGCGACAGATCGCCTTCGTCGAGCCGCCCGTACTTCTGGAACAGGATCTGCGCGATCGCGCAGTTCAGGACGGCATCGCCGAGGAACTCGAGGCGCTCGTTGTGGATGGCGCCGTGACTGCGGTGCGTGACCGCCTGTTCGAGCAGCAGGTGCTGGACGAAGGTGTAGCCGAGGCGCGCTTCAAGCGCCGCCAGTTCCATGGGCTCGGATCCTCGGCCGTACGCTCATGGAACGGCCCGGCGCTGGCGATCGCGCGTGGTGCCGGCGAAGTCGATCACGAGGGCGACGTTGTCCATGATCGGGATCCGCTTGGTGTAGGCGTAGCTGATGACGACCTGGTCGCCCTCCTTCGTGATGTCCAGGTCGCTGCTGCGGATCGAGGTGATGTCGTCGATCGTCGCATGGCGGTCGAAGGCTGCCTTGATATCGCCGACGGTGCTGCCTTCGTTCTTGATCTTCTGCACGGCGCGCTCGATGGCGATGTACTCGATCACGGCCGGTACGGTCCGGAAACCCAGCGCCAGCAGGCCCACCACGATCAGCCCGATGAAGATGAGGCCGATGATGCTGAGCCCGCGCTGGCGCCGGCGGCTTCGGAATTTTTCCATTTTCCGTTTCTTTTCAGAGACTTGAGCGCAGGAGTTTACTTGAATCCGCCGACCCGGCCGATATTGCCAAAGTTCATCCAGATCAGAAAGGCGCGGCCGACGATGTTTTCGTCCGGGACAAACCCCCAGAAACGGCTGTCCTCGCTGTTGTCCCGATTGTCGCCCATCATGAAATAGTGCCCCGGAGGCACGGTACAGACGAGCCCGCTGCCGCTGTATTGACAGGCCCCGGGGTGCGTGTTGGGAAAGCCCCCGGTCACCCCCGGCGGAACCGCCTCGTTGACGATGACCCGGTGGCGCACCTCGCCAAGGCTTTCCTCGAACTGGGCATAGAACTGCATGCGGTCCGGGTCGTAGTAGTTGTCGAGCCGGGTGAGCGGCACTTCCTTGCCGTTGACCGTCAGCCGCTTGTTGAAGTACTCGATGCGGTCGCCCGGCAGGCCGACGACGCGCTTGATGTAGTCCTGCGACGGGTTCAGCGGGAAGCGGAACACCATGACGTCGCCGCGCTTCGGCTGGCCGATCTCGATCACCTTCCTGTTGATCACCGGCAGCCGGATGCCGTACTCGTACTTGTTGACGAGGATGAGGTCGCCGACCTCCAGCGTCGGCAGCATGGAACCCGACGGGATGCGGAACGGCTCGTACAGGAAGGACCGCAGCAGGAACACCGCCAGGATCACCGGAAAGAAGCTCGCCGTGTACTCCAGCCAGGCGGGCTGCCGGATCGCGCCCTCCTCCAGGCTGCGCCGCTCCTGCACGACGATCGGCTCCTTGCGCGCGAGCGCGGCGGCATTGCGCTGGTCGAAGTCGGCCAGCAGCTGCTCCGCCCGCGTCCGGCGCTGCCGCGCAAACACGAACCGGTCCGCCAGCCACAGCACACCGGTGAAGACCGTCAGGACAAACAGTATCAACGCGAAGTTCATGGTGCCTTTGCCATTGGCCGCTGCCGTTTGCCGCCCGCGCCCCGGCGGCCGACCGGGGCGCCCGCTACTTGTCTTCGACCTGCAGGATCGCCAGGAAGGCTTCCTGCGGAATCTCGACGGTGCCGACCTGCTTCATCCGCTTCTTGCCGGCCTTCTGCTTCTCGAGCAGCTTCTTCTTGCGCGTGATGTCGCCGCCGTAGCACTTGGCCAGCACGTTCCTGGCGCGGGATCAGCTTGCGCATCTTGGCGGTCACTTCCCGGCCGCGGTAGATGGCGTTCGCGCGGTGCACGATCACGCTCAGCGCGTCGACCCGGTCGCCGTTGATCAGCATGTCGACCTTGACGACATCCGCCGCGCGGTATTCCTTGAACTCGTAGTCCATCGACGCATAGCCGCGCGACACCGACTTCAGCTTGTCGAAGAAGTCCATCACGATCTCGGCGAGCGGCAGCTCGTACTTCAGGATCACGTGCCGGCTGTGGTACGTGAGGTCGGTCTGGATGCCGCGCTTGCCGATGCACAGCGTGATCACCTGCCCGACGAACTCCTGGGGAACGAAGATCGTGACGTCGACGATCGGCTCGCGGATCTCCTCGATGCGGGCCGGGTCCGGCATCTTCGACGGGTTCTCGACCGACACGACGGTACCGTCGCGCAGCAGCACCTCGTAGACCACCGACGGCGCGG
The DNA here is from genome assembly GCA_025458735.1 of Burkholderiaceae bacterium. The sequence goes on from JALORV010000055.1 coordinate 5,975, forward strand.
TGGTGATGAGGTCCATGTCGTACTCGCGCTCCAGCCGCTCCTGCACGATGTCCATGTGCAGCAGCCCGAGGAAGCCGCAGCGGAAGCCGAAGCCGAGCGCCTGCGACACCTCGGGTTCGAAGTGCAGCGACGCGTCGTTCAGCTGCAGCTTCGTCAGCGCCTCGCGCAGCGCCTCGTACTGGTTGGACTCGACCGGGAACAGCCCCGCGAAGACCTGCGACTTCACTTCCTTGAAGCCCGGCAGCGGTGCCGCGGCGGGCTTGCCGGCGTGGGTCACGGTGTCGCCGACGTGCGCGTCGCGCAGTTCCTTGATGCCGGAGATGACGAAGCCCACCTCGCCCGCCGAAAGCTGCTCACGCGGGCGCGACTTCGGCGTGAACACGCCGACCTGCTCGACCAGGTGGGTGGCGCCGGTGGCCATCAGCAGGATCTTGTCCTTGGGCCTGAGCGTGCCGTTGACGACGCGCACCAGCATCACGACGCCGACGTAGTTGTCGAACCAGGAGTCGATGATGAGCGCCTGCAGCGGCGCCGCGGGGTCGCCCTGCGGCGGCGGGATGCGCTCGATGATGCGCGCGAGGATCTCCTCCAGGCCGAGCCCGGTCTTGGCGCTGGCCAGCACGGCATCATGGGCGTCGAGCCCGATCACGTCCTCGATCTCGGCCCGCGCCTCCTCGGCGTTGGCGGACGCGAGGTCCATCTTGTTGAGCACCGGCAGCACCTCGACGCCGAGCTCGATCGCCGTGTAGCAGTTGGCCACCGTCTGCGCCTCGACCCCCTGCGAGGCGTCGACCACCAGCAGCGCGCCCTCGCAGGCCGACAGCGACCGGCTCACTTCGTAGCTGAAGTCGACGTGTCCCGGGGTGTCGATCAGGTTCAGGGCGTACTTCTGCCCGTCGGCAGCGACGTATTCGAGCGCGGCGGTCTGCGCCTTGATCGTGATGCCGCGCTCGCGCTCCAGCGCCATCGAGTCGAGCACCTGCGCTTCCATTTCCCGTTCGGACAGGCCCCCGCAGCGCTGGATCAGGCGATCCGCGAGCGTCGACTTGCCGTGGTCGATGTGCGCGATGATGGAAAAGTTGCGGATGTGCTGCATGCGAATTGCGCCGGAAGCGCCGGCGGCGGCCCTGGACGGCGCATTTCAAGGCGCCAAGCGGCCCCGGAGCAAAGGATCCGGGCACCGCGCAAACAAAAGGGGGTGACCGCGAGGCACACCCCCAAATGGCAGGGCCGCGGATTTTACCGCGGCCCGGCGATCGCGTCGGCCGGTCGCCCGGTCGCCTGTCTATCGGCGAATGATCACGAAGCGCGAGGCCTCGCCCCGACGCACCAGCACGGCGACGTCCTTCTTGGGGTCGAGCTTGGCCACGGCCTCGTTGAACTGGCGGGCGTTCTGTACTTCGGCGCTGTTCATCTGGGTGATGATGTCACCGGCGCGGAGTCCTGCCGCGGCAGCCAGCCCGTCGACCACGTCGACCTGCACGCCGCCGCGCAGGCCGAGTTCCTTGAGCTTGTCCGCCGGCACATCGGACACGCCCAGCCCGAGCGCATTGGCCGGTGTCGCCGGCTTGGCCGGTTCGGTTGCCCGCGCGTTGCGGGGGCGATCCTGCGGCATCTCGGCGACCTGTACCTTGAGATCCCGCTGCGCGCCCTTGCGGAACACGGTGACGGTCGAACTGGTCCCGGGCTTGGTGCCGCCGACGATTCGCGGCAGATCGCTCGAGCGCTCGATGGCCTTGCCGTCGAAGCGCAGGATGACGTCGCCCGGCTCCAGTCCGGCCTTGGCCGCCGGCCCGTCCTTCTCGACCGAGTTGACCAGTGCGCCACGCGGCGGTGCGCCGAGTCCGATGGCCTCGGCGATCTCCTTCGAGACGCCCTCGATACCGACGCCGATGCGGCCGCGGATCACGCGGCCCGAGCTGCGCAGCTGCTGCTGCACGTTCATCGCCTCGTCGATCGGGATCGCAAAGGAGATGCCGTTGTAGCCGCCCGAGGTGGTGAAGATCTGCGAGTTGATGCCAATGACCTCGCCGCGCATGTTGAGCAGCGGCCCGCCCGAGTTGCCGGGGTTCACCGCGACGTCGGTCTGGATGAACGGCAGGAACTCCCCCGTCTCCCGCGCCTTGGCGCTGACGATGCCGGCGGTCACGGTGTTCTCCAGCCCGAACGGCGAGCCGATCGCCACCACCCACTCGCCGACGCGCAGGCGATTGGGGTCGCCGACCTTGACGGTCGGCAGCGCGCTGGCCTCGATCTTCACCAGCGCGACATCGGTGCGGCGGTCGGCGCCGATGACCTTGCCCTTGAACTCGCGGCGGTCGGTCAGCGTGACGGTGATGTCGTCGGCGCCCTCGACCACGTGGGCGTTGGTCAGCACGTAGCCGTCGGCACTCAGGATGAAGCCTGACCCGAGGCCGCGCGGCACGTCGCGGCGCGGTCCCGGCCCTTGACCCTGCCCCGGCGGGCCCTGGCGCGGGCCCTGCTGCGGCGGGTTCGGGAAGAAGCGACGGAAGAACTCGTACATCGGGTCGTTCTCGTCGATATCCGGGAACGGCAGCGCACCTGCCGAAGGCGCCACGCGCGCCGTCGTCCGGATGTTGACGACCGCCGGACCGGCCTTCTCGGCAAGATCGGCGAAGTCCGGCAAGGCCTGCGCGGTCTGCGCCTGCGCGTCAGGAGTCATCAGTACCGGCACCGCCACGACCAGCAGCGGGGCAAGCAGCGCAGCTGCAAAGGTGTTCTTCATCTCTCTTTTTCCTTGGTCTACAGAAGAGGACTCCGGAGCGCCATCAGCGCGGTCCTCGAAACTCCACGGATCCGGCCAGGCTGCGCACGGCCTCCGGCGGCACTTCTCCCACCACGGTCACCAGCGCGTCGGCCAGTCGCCTCGAATAGGCCGCCGTGGGTCCCATCAGCTGCACGTCGCCGGCACTGCCCTCGCCGCCAGCGCCGGGCTCGATGAACACCGACACGGTGGCAAGGCCGTCGTTGAAGACGACCTGCATCGCGTCGCGCGTGCCCATGCGTCGGACCACCTGCTTGGTGCGGCGGAAACCGTCAGGTGTCGGCACCACCCAGCCGGCCTTGTCCAGATCGGCCTTGCGGTACTCGCTGCGCTCGACCGTCCAGCCCTCGGTCGGCCAGGCGGGCTTCAGGCGCCCGCGCTCGATGCGCTCGCCGATGCGGATGTCGGTGAAGGCGACCTGCTCCAGCACCGAACGCTGCGCGTCGAGCGTCTGGGCCTTGAGCAGCAGGCCGGTGGCCCGGTCGACGCACAGCCGATAACCGTAGCGTAGGGCATCGCGCGGCTCGAGCGACAGCACCTGGCACTCGATGCCGGCCACGCGCTCGATCTCGCCGATGCGTACGTTGTAGCGCGCGAGAATGGCTTCGGCCGGCGCGCCGATCAGTCCGGGAAACGGGTCATCGCTGACGCGGTGCTCGACCACGATGCGGCGCGACTCCGGGATCAGGCAACGCACTTCGTCGTTGCTTTCGGTGCGCAGGCGGATGAACTCGCGCGGCTTGCCGTCCAGCGTCTGCACGCGCTCGTGCGAATGGGCCCCGTCGAACAGATGCGTGATGCGCGAGGTACGCATCTCGCCGCCGGCCTGGTACACGATGGTTCCGCTGTAGTTGACGCGCACCGCCGCCTGCTGGATCGCCTGCACCCACTGCAGCTCGGTGCGCGCTGCCGGCGCCACCGGGCGCGCATCCTGCGCCAAGGCGCGCAGCGGCAAGGCCGCAGTGAGCACCGCGGCCGGCAGGCAGCATCCCAGCATCGCCGCGGCGAGCGGCACCACCCGACGAGCCGGCATCAGCGTCCGTCGGCCGAGTCTGCGGCGGGCCGCAGGTACGGTGTCGCGCGCGGCAGGGCGGCTCCCGAGGTCATCTCGCGATGCGCGAGCAGGTAGGCCTGGAAAGCCCGGGCATTGGCGACCGTCGAAGCCGCCCGGCCACTGGCCACCGATGCGGCCGGCGGGTTTGCCGTGGCGACGACACCGGCAACGACCGACGGTGCGGGCAAGGCGGCCTGCTGCACTGCCGGCGAAGGCGTCTGCATCATCGGCACGACGATGAAGCCCAGCACGGCCGCGGAGGCAGCCACGGCGAGACCGGGCAGGCCATAGCGTCGCAACCGGGCACCCCGCTCGCGTGCCGCCGCCCGGGGCGCAAGAACGGTGGGCTCCTGCGCGACGGCAGCGGCCACGCGCTGGCAGAAGCTGGCCGAGTGTCCGGCAGCGACCTCGCTGGAGCGCAGGGCATCGCCGACCACATGGAAGGCAACCCAGTTGCTGCGCAGCCCGGGGTCCGCGCACAGCGCAGCCAGCACGGACTGGCTATGTTCCGCGTCCAGTTCGCCATCGAGCAGGCTCGACAGAGCCTCGCTGTCCCGGGACAGCGGCCCGGCGTTCGCAGCACTATTCATCGACTTTCCTACCACCGCTGGTCCTTCGACGTGTTGAGCACCGGACGCAACTCCTCGGCAATGGCCTCGCGAGCCCGGAAGATACGCGACCTGACCGTGCCGATCGGACAGTTCATCGTCTCGGCGATCTCCTCGTAGCTCAGGCCCTCCAGCTCGCGCAGCACGATCGCCGTTCTCAGATCCTCGGGCAGCGCCTCGATCGCCCGGTTGACCGCATCCCCGACCTGGCGGGTGAGCAGCATCGCATCCGGGGTGTTCAGATCCCTTAGTTGCTCGCCGTCGTCAAAAGTTTCCGCATCCTCGATTTCCGTCTCGGTCGAGGTCGGGGCCCGCCGCCCCTGGGAAACCAGCCAGTTCTTGGCGGTATTGATCGCAATGCGGTAAAGCCAGGTGTAAAAGGCGCTGTCGCCGCGGAAATTGGGCAAGGCCCGGTAAGCCTTGATGAACGCCTCCTGGGCGACGTCCTCCACCTCGGCCGGATCGCGGATCAGGCGCGACAGCAGGCGGAAGATCTTGCGCTGGTACTTGACGACAAGCAGGTCGAACGCAGCCTTGTCGCCGCGCTGCACGCGCTCCACCAGCTGCTGGTCGATGTCCCGCTCAGACATTCGGGATTCCGGGGCCGCAGGTCGCACTGCCGGCCGTCGCTCGCGGGGCAGTGGAAACGGGCAGTCGCGCAGCGGTCGGAGCGGGTCTCATGTTCTGGGCAGCTCGCCGTCCGTCGGCGGCCTTTGGGAGTCCGGGGCAGTGATCGGGGCAGACCAGCGGACACAGGCCTGCAGTCGACGAAAGGCATCGGCCGGCAGCGCATCCGGCCACACGGGAACCCACATGGCGCCGACCCGCAAGGTTATCAACCATTGGTCGACAAAGACGCCGCG
>JALORV010000056.1 GCA_025458735.1 Burkholderiaceae bacterium
TCCAACGGGATCTTTTGCCTACCGGACGCGGGGCAGCGTCGCCTCGTCGTTCACCGGCTGCACGCCGCGTCCGCCAGGCAAAAGACTCTCTGCATCATGCAAATCTATGCATGACGGCCAGGAGCAGGCATTCCCGACCGGCCGCTTCATCGATACCTCCTCAAGGTGAATGGGGTGTGGTGCTACCGCCGTAGGCTGCGTGGGAATCCGACGTGACAGCGGCGGATTGACAGCGCGCCGCCTCGCATGCAGGCTTTGCGGCGACACCGCTGTCCAGCCAATCGGCCAGTGCGAAGGCAACGCACAGCACCGTGGCCACGAGGTTGCGCGTGGCCGGCTCCAGCGGCAGATAGAACACTCCGACTAGCAGCGGGGTGGAAGCGATGTGCGAGCAGGTCAGCAGCGTCGGGATCGTGAAGAACACCACCGGATTCATGCCCGAGGACCGGGCCAGGCCGTGTTGGACAATGCCGAACGGGGCCGCACCGAACCCAGGCCGCGGGCGCGGCACCGGTTCAGCGGCAAGGCGGCACAGGTGCCGTGGCCCGGCCGCAGTCACTCACTTATCGATGCGACGCAGCGAGCATGACAGCACGCCGCCGGAGTTCGTGGGCAGGCCGCTGATCGCGTCGCCGCCCTCGCTCACGACGTACTCGATGTCCAGGTTGGGGGCCGGTGCACCGCCGATGGTCTGCGCGTACGAGATCGTGCCGCGGCAGCTCGGCAACGTGCTGGCCTGCCCCTGCAGCCCCTGCGGCAGGATCAGGCCGCCGAGGTTCACCGTGCCTGTGCACGTGAAGAAGCCGGTGCCGCTGGCGCTGCAGCTGCCGAGGATGCGGGTGTCGGTCTGGGCACCCGCGGGCGGCCCCGGCAGCGTGCCTTCGCAGGTGTAGACCCAGTTGCCGCGCGTGAGCTCGTTGTTGCAGGGGCGGCTGGCGTGTGCGGCATCGGCCGCCAGCAGCAGCCCGCCCAGCGCCAGGAGCGCGGTGGACACGCAGCGCGGCGCGACGGTGGACGCGGTTCTCGGGGCGGTGTTCATGCAGGTTTCCTCCGGTGCTTGCGTGCTCCGGTCGGGACGGCGCCGAGGGGTCGACGCCCGGGCCTGACCGTAGCGACCACTGTGCGCGACCGGCCCGGCGCTGTCAGCCCACGAATCCTGAAGATTGCTGAAGCCGTGGCACGGCTGGGCTTTGCTACGCTGCGCGGGTCGGCGCGAGCGGCCACGGCCCGCAGCCAGCAAGGGGGACAGGAGCAGATGGAGACGCCGCCTGACGTGGCGCTGCAGTTCGACGAGGGTCGCGTGGTGGTCGACCCGGCTCGGCGCTGCGTGCTCGTCTGCGGCGCGCCGGTGCCGGTGCGCGGCCGGGCCTTCGAACTGCTGATGGCGCTGCTTGAGCGGCGCGAGCGCCTGGTGACGAAGGCTGAGCTGTTTGCGCTCGTATGGCCGGGCCGCGTGGTCGAGGACAACACGCTGCAGGTGCATGTCGCGGCCTTGCGTCACGCACTCGGCCCGCACGCGGTGGCCACCGTCTCCGGCCGCGGCTACCGCTGGGCGCTGCCGCTCGATCCGGTGCCGCCAGCGCCAGGGCTGGCCGACACGGCCCCGGCCCGCGTGCCGGTGTCCGCCGCCGCCGAGCCGTCGCTGCTCGGCCGGGAGGTCGAGCAGCGAGCACTCGCGCAATGGCTCGCCGACGAGAGCGTGCGCGTCGTCACGCTCACCGGCACCGGCGGCGCCGGCAAGACCAGCCTGGCCCGTCAGGCGCATGCCGCCGCGGGCCCTGCCTTCGCCGACGGCGCGTGGTTCGTGGCACTCGATGCGCTGACTCGCGCCGACGAGCTGATGGACGCGGTGGCCGCGGCACTGGGCCTGCCCGGGGCCGACGGCACGCCGGCGGTCGTGCGGGTGTCCGACTTCGCCGCCGCGCGCCGGATGCTGCTGACACTGGACAACCTCGAGCAGCTGCTGCCCGCCGCGGCGAGGCCGCTGCAGGCGTTGATCGATGCCGCGCCGCGGCTGACGCTGCTGCTGACGAGCCGCCGCCCGACGCGGCTGCCGGCCGAGCGCGAACTGCCGGTACCGCCGCTGGCGCTGCCCGGCGACGGGGCGGCTGGCACGCTGCGCAACGCGCCGGCGGTGCAGCTGTTCGCGCGCGGCGCCGCCGCGCACGGGCGGCCGCTGGCCGACGACGCCGCCTGGCACGCCGCGGCAGCGGTGTGCCGGCGTCTGGACGGGCTGCCCCTGGCGATCGAGCTCGCCGTCGCGCGGCTGCGCGTGATGTCGCCGGCACTGCTGGTCGAGCGCCTGGCACAGGGGCTGCAGCCGCTTCGGCTCGACGCCGCCGCGGCGTCGCCGCGCCAGCGCACGCTGCAAGCCGTGGTCGACTGGAGCTACGCGTTGCTGGACGCCGGCGAGCAGCGGCTGTTCCGCCGGCTGTCGGTGTTCGCCGGCGGGTTCACATTCGAGGCGGCCGAGGCGGTGGACGACGAGCCTGCGACCGTGCTCGACCGGCTGGAGGCGTTGCTGGAGCACCACCTCGTGCAGCGCGTCGACGACGTCGATGGCGCGCCGCGCTACACGATGTTGCAGACGTTGCGCGAGCAGGCGCGCCAGCGCCTGGTCGCGGCCGACGAGGAGCCGATGGCACGCGAGCGCCATGCCCGCCACCTGCTCGCGCTGGCCCAGGGGATGGCGCCGCGGTTGGCCAGCCCGGCGCGCTCAGGTGCGCTGGCGCGGCTGCACGCCGAGTCACACAACTTGCGCCAGGCGTTGCGCTGGTGGCTGCAGGACCGACCCGACGCCGAGGCGGCGCTGGCACTGGCCGCGGCGCTGTCGTGGTACTGGTACTTCGATGGCGATTACGCCGAGGGCCGGGCGCAGCTGGACAAGGCGCTGGCCGCGGCCCGGCCGCTGTGCACGACTGCGACCATCACCGCGACCGCAAACGCGACCGCCCGTGCGGCCCTGATGCGCGACCGCGCCGCTGCGCTGTCGGGCGCAGCTCGGCTGGCCGCCTACGCGGGCGATGGCGGCACCGCCCTCGGCATCGCCGCGGACGCGATTGCCGCCTGGCAGGGGCTGGACGACGTGCGCGGGCTGGCTTTCGCGCATTTCCACGCGGGCGTAGCCGCGATCGTCGCGCACCGCAGCGAGCAGGCGCGTGCCGCGCTGGCGGAGGCGCAGCGCCTGTTCGACGCGGCCGGGGACGAGTGGGGGCTGTCGCTGGCCGTCACTTATGGCGGCGCGGCCTGCGCCGTGGTGCCGGGGCTCGAGGACGCCGCGCGGCCGTTGCTGATCGAAGGTCGGGCGCGATTCCGCGCGCTGGGCGACTCCTGGGGCTTGGCGGTGGCCTCGCGCTACCTGGGGATGATCGCGCGGCGCGAGGGCGACCTCGACGCGGCGCGCGCGCTGACGAGCGAGATGCTGGCCGACGCGCGCGCCGTCGGCGACCGCTTCCGCATCGCGCGCAACCTGCACCAGCTCGGCGAGATCGACCTCGCGCAGGGACGCTGGCGCGAGGCGGTACCGCAGCTGGTCGAGAGCCTGCGCATCAACGCCGCGCAGGGGCGCCTGGGCGATGCGGCCCGCCAGCTGTGGCTGCTGGCGCAGGCGGCGATGGATGCCGGCGCGGCGCCGACCAGCGCCCGCCTGGCGGCGCTGGCCGCGCGGCACGCCGGCGGCCGCAGCACGATGCCACCCGAGAACGGCCCAGCACCACAGGTCTGCGAGCAGGCGCTGCGCCAGCAACTCGGGCCGCAACGCTGGCAGGAAGCGGCTATCGAGGGCCGGCTGATGTCCGTCGAGGAGGCCGCGGCGCTGGCGCTGGGGCTGCTCGACGAGCCGCATCCGGAAGCCGGCAGCGGGCGCATGGCTGCGTCGGTGCCAGCGACCGGAGCTGCTACCGGAGCGGCGGCCGGTTAGCCCCTCAGCGATACAGCGTGCGCGGCTTGAACCGGCGCTGGTCGTCGAACAGGAACACCTCGGCGAACGCACAGGGCCGAGGCAGCCGTGCCATCGCGCCGAACGGTGTGGCGCGGTGCACCGCGTCGATAGCCAGCTGCACCGCCTTCCTCGCCGGCTCCGGCGGCTCAGTGCAGCGCAGGGTACATCTCCTGGGCCAGCTCGCCGGAGATGCCCTCGACGTTGGCCAGTTCCTCGACGCCAGCGCTGCTGATACCGCGCAGCCCGCCGAAGCGCTGCAGCAGCCGCGCCGGCTTGCGCGGGACGGTGCCGGGGATGTTCATGTTGGCGGCACAGCCGAAGCGCTGGATCAGCGCGACGGCGAGCGCCAGACGCGGCTGCGTTCCGGAACACGCCAGTCTTCACAGGGGAGTTCACCGCTGCGGGCCGGCCTCAGTGTCGTTCCCTGGAGGCAATTGCCGCGGCCAGCGTCCTGGCTTCTCTGCGCCGGATATTCATGTTGCCGTGGATGGACGCGTTCTGTCCGAAGAACCAGAGCCCCGGCGCACCGTTCGCGGCGCGCTGAGCATTGCAGACCGGCCGGCCATGCGCGTCAAGCACATCGAGGTGGCCGACCAGCCCGGTGAGTCCCAAGCGGTAGCCGGTGGCGCAGATCACGGCGTCAGGCTGTAAGCGGCTGCCGTCGCGAAGCACGACAGTGGCGTTGTCGAACGACACCACCTCTGCGACGATGCGCATCCTGCCTCTTCGAAGGGCGTCGACGAAGCCGTTGTCCACGGCAACCGTCACACCGTCCTCGATCTGTCGAGTGACTGGCCCCTTGGTGGCCTTGGGCCATCCGAAGCGACTCAGGTCGCCCAAGAACATCCTGCTCGCCAGCGTCATGCTCGTGTCCTGCCATGCCGTCGGCAGCCAAGCCAGGCTGCTGGCAAGCAACTGGCTGGGCAGGCCGAGCAAGTATTGCGGTGCGATCGTCGCTCCCCTGCGCACCGACACCCACACCGGTCCGACGTCCACGCCGGCGAGGCAGTTGCCGATGTCCACCGCCGAGTTGCCGCCGCCGATCAAGAGCACGCGTTTGCCGACATAGTCGTTCGCGTGCCGGAACCTGCCTGCGTGGATGAACTCGCCGCTGAAGCCGTCACGACCCGGCCAGTCAGGAACATGGGGGACGCGGTCCGATCCAGTCGCGACGACGACGTTTCGCGCGGCGATGATCTCGTTCGGCGCTAACACCGACCAGTGCCCGTCCTGGCCACGCTCGATACGCGACACCTGCGTTTGGAATTCGATAGGAAGATCAAGCAGCGCTGCGTAGGCCTCCAGATAGGACACGTAGTCGTCGCGCGACGGAAAGGCACCAAACCGGCGCGGCATGCGCAGGCCTGGCTGGTGCGATACCCAGCGATGCGTGTTGAGGCGAAGCTGGTCGTGGCGCGCCCGCCAGGAGGCGCCGATCTCTTCGGCCTCGTCGAGGATACGAGGTCGGATGCCCGCCGCCATCAGTTCATAGGCGGCAGCCAGCCCAGCGGGCCCAGCACCGACGATGACGACACTTTCGACCATGGATGTAGACGCACTCCGAGGTTCTGGCGGGCCGCGACCCGATCGCTGCAGCGGTCCCACCCGACATGGGAAGAATTCGCTGTGTCGATGACACACGCCGGGTTCCACCTCGTCCCGATCTTCATGGCCCGACCGTTCGTGGACGGGATGGCCGATTGTGCGGTGGGCCATAGCAGTTTTGAGTGCCCTCGAGGCCGACCTGGCACGGTCCTCTCGGCCTCTGCATAGTTGAGTTGTATGCGTAGGCAGCGCTGGAAGGCCTTCCATGACGCTGCACAGCTGCCGGCCAACTCCTGACCGGCTCCTTGAGACTGGAGGCGGCCGTTCAGTGTCGGCAGTCGGACGGCGGCCGAGACCGAGAGCGGTCACAGGCTGATCGCGAAGGTCGATGACCGCTGCACCCGAC
>JALORV010000057.1 GCA_025458735.1 Burkholderiaceae bacterium
CGCGCCTCCAGCCACTCCCACAGCGGCGCGTCGGCCGGCAGCAGGTCGTTCATGCCGCGTACCCCGACGAGCTTGCGGGCAGTCGCCATGATTCAGTGCCCGATCGGTGCGCGCGCATAGCGGCGCTGCACATAGTCGGCGACGATGGCCTGGAACTCCTCGGCAATGCGGTCGCCCTTGAGCGTGACCGTCCGTTCGCCATCGACATACACCGGCGCCACAGGCGCCTCACCCGAACCCGGCAGGCTGATGCCGATGTTGGCGTGCTTGCTCTCGCCGGGCCCGTTGACGACGCAGCCCATGACGGCAACGCTCATCGACTCGACGCCGGGATGCTCGCGCCGCCATGCGGGCATCTGCGCGCGCAGCCAGTTCTGGATCGAGTCGGCCAGCTCCTGGAAAACGGTGCTGGTGGTTCGCCCGCAGCCGGGGCATGCCACGACCAGCGGCGTGAAGGCGCGCAGGCCCATCGTCTGCAGGATCTCCTGTGCCACCTGCACCTCGCGCGTGCGCGGCTCGCCGGGCGCCGGCGTCAGCGACACGCGGATGGTGTCGCCGATGCCTTCCTGCAGCAGCACCGCCAGCGCCGCGGTCGAGGCCACGATGCCCTTGCTGCCGATGCCGGCCTCGGTCAGTCCCAGGTGCAGCGGATAGTCGCAGCGCTGCGAGAGTGTGCGATAGACCGCGATCAGGTCCTGCACGCCGCTGACCTTGGCCGACAGGCAGATGCGGTCGCCCGGCAGTCCAAGCTGCTCGGCCCGTTGCGCGTTCTCGATGGCAGAGCGCACGAGTGCTTCGCGCAGCACGCCGCCGGCATCCCAGGGCTGCGCACGCGCCGCGTTCTCGTCCATCATGCGCGCCAGCAGTTCCTGGTCGAGCGAGCCCCAGTTGACGCCGATGCGCACCGGCTTGTCGTTGCGGCAGGCGACCTCGATCATCTGCGCAAAGTTGTCCTCGCGGCGCGCGCCCTTGCCGACGTTGCCGGGATTGATGCGGTACTTGGACAGCGCCTGCGCGCAACCCGGGTACTGCGTCAGCAGCTTGTGGCCGTTGTAATGGAAGTCGCCGATCAGCGGCACATCGACCCCCATGCGGTCGAGCTGCTCGCGGATCGCCGCCACTTCGGCGGCGGCTTCCGGGGAGTTGACGGTGATGCGCACCGCCTCGGAGCCGGCCTGCGAAAGTTCCTTGACCTGGATCGCCGTGCCGATCGCGTCCGCCGTATCGGTGTTGGTCATCGACTGCACCAGCACCGGCGCGTCACCGCCGATACGCACGACGCGCCCGCCCCAGCGCAGTGTCACCTGCCGGGTTGGCCGGCGCGCGCCAGGTCGTGCCGGCGCCGGCAGGCACTCCAGGGGTTCAGCGGGTTGATTCATGCGCAACGTGTCGATGGGTTCGCCAGGCCGGCTGGATCGCCAGTCATGCTCCGGCCGAGCGTTCAGTTGATGGTGAAACGCGCCACGTTCTGGCGCGTGTGCGGCGCGAGATCGAAGACTTCACCGCGCACTTCGACCGTCGACACGCCGGCATCGCCGATCACGACGTAGAACGGCGGCGTGCCTTCGACTACGAACTCGGTGCCCGCGATGTTGTGCTGGGAGTGCAGCACCTTGCCCTCGGCGTCCTTGACTTCGGCCCACGAGGTCCCCGTGAAGCGCAGCTTGAGCAGCGGCGGAACCGGCACCGGCTCCATGACCGCAGCAGCATCCGCCGCGGGCACCGACGCGGCTGGCGCCGGCTCGGCTGCCGGGGTTGCCGGCGGGGGGGCCACCGGCGCCGGCGTGCTGACCACGGCTGCCGGCACCGGTGCAGCAGTCGGCTGCGGACGCTTGGACACGTACCAGCCGACCGCACCCAGCAAAACCAGCAGCACGATGGCACCGACCATGACCAGCTGGCGCGAGGCCTGCTCGCGCGCAGCCGCCCGGACCGGCGAGAAATCGCGCGCCGAGGCCATCCGATCGACGACCGAGCCATCGGCCTCACCAAGCTTGGAGGCCAGGTCCTGCAGCAACGGCGCGGGGTCGATGTCGAGGATGCGGGCGTAGCTGCGGACGAAACCGCGCACATAGGCGGCCTCGGGAAGCACCGCCAGCGTTTCCTGCTCGAGCGCACGTACCTGGTTGGGGTGCAGTCGCAGGCGCGCTGCCACATCGGGCTGCGACAGGCCGGCTCGCTCGCGCTCCCACTGCAGGCGGGCGCCGAAGGCAGCCGGCGGCAGCGCACCGGCCCCGGACTCGCCGGCCTCGTTGCCTGCAGTCGGCGTGCCGTCGTCGATCGCCTCGCTGCCGAGGGCTTCGTCACTCATCAAACGCCCCCCGCGCCAGCAGGCCCGTTTCGCGCGCCGACGGAAAGCGTGTGCGCAGTTCCGAAGCCATCCGGGTCTCGGTGCGCAGGTCGCCCTGCCCGCGCGCGATCTTCAGCCCCAGCCAGAGCGTCTCGGGCGAAGGCTCGGTCGACTTGGCCAGCAGCCCGTAATAGAACGAGGCGCGATCGAGTTGCCCGGTGGCAAGGTACAGGCGCGCCAGTTCGTACTTGGTCGTTGGATTCGACGCATCGAGCTCAAGCGAACGACGCAGGAACGGCTCGGCGCCGGAATAATCCTTCAAGCGCATCAGACAGACGCCGCCGTTGAGGTTGGCGCGCGCCGGGGTCACATACAGCGGATCGCGCAGCGCCCGCTCGAAGTGCGGCAGGGCTTCGCGTTCGCGCCCGGTCTGGCAGAGGAACCAGCCGTAGTTGTTGTTCAGGTCGGGATTGGCCGGGTCAAGCTGCAGCGCGCGCTGGAAATTGGACTCGGCAGCGGCGCGATCATTCAGCTCCATGTAGATCAGGCCGAGCAGGCCGTAGCCATTGGCGAGCGTCGGGTCGATCTGGATGGCCCGCTTCGCCTCCTCGAGCGCGACCGACATCTGGCCGTTGCGGAAGTAGCCGGCGGCCAGCTCGACGCGGGCCTGCGCGCGGCTCTTGGCCGTCACTCCGGAGCCCTGGGCCGACTTCGAGCTGCTGGTCGAAACGACCTCGCCACCCGCCGTGGTGACCGTCGTCGTCGTGCAGGCGGCCAGCGCCGCTGCTCCCAGCGCCACCAGCGTCGTCCGAACCCAAGCCAGATTGACCGTCAAGATTCGACTCCCCGGTTGACCACTAGTGCGATTCGGCGACCGTGATCGCGATCGTGCGCTGGCGCTCGGCGCGCCGCGTCCGATCCTGCACTTCGCCGGCCAGTTGTCCGCAGGCGGCATCGATGTCGTCGCCGCGGGTACGCCGGACCGTCGTGATGTAGCCGGCATCGACCAACCGCTGCGCGAACTCGCGCACCCGCTGCGGCGGGGAGCGGGTCAGACCGGACTCGGGAAAGGCATTGAACGGGATCAGGTTGAACTTGCACGGGACATCGCGTACCAGCGCCACCAGCTCGTCCGCCTGTGCATCGCCGTCGTTGATGCCTGCCAGCATCACGTACTCGAAAGTGATGAAGTCGCGTGGCGCGACCCGCAGGTAGCGCTGGCAGGCGGCCATCAGCTCACGCAGCGGGTACTTGCGGTTGAGCGGCACCAGGCGATCGCGCAGGGTGTCGGTGGGCGCATGCAGCGACACCGCCAGTGCCACCGGACAGTCCGCCCCGAGCCGATCCATCTGCGGCACCATGCCCGAGGTCGACACCGTCACGCGGCGCCGCGACAGGCCATAGCCATGGTCGTCGAGCATCAGGCGCAGCGCCGGGATCAGCGCCTCGTAGTTCTGCAACGGTTCGCCCATACCCATCATCACGACGTTGCTGATGACGCGCTCGCCCGCGGCCAGGTTTGCCGAGCGACGCAGCGCGTGCTCGGCCAGCCACAGCTGGCCGACGATCTCCGCGGTCGTGAGGTTGCGGCTGAAACCCTGGCGGCCGGTCGAGCAGAACACGCAGTTCACGGCGCAGCCGGCCTGCGAGGACACGCACAGGGTGCCACGGTCGTCCTCGGGGATGAAGACGGTCTCGATGGCGTTGCCGGCGCCGACATCCAGCAGCCACTTGCGGGTGCCGTCGAGCGAGGTGCTGTCGCGCACCACGGGCGGGGCGGCCACCTGCGCGCAGTCGACCAGCTTGCCTCGCAGCGACCGCGCCAGTTCGGTCATGTCCTCGAAGCTGCCGGCGCCGCGCTGGTGGATCCAGTGTGCCAGCTGGCGCGCGCGGAAAGGCTTCTCGCCGAGCGACTCGACGTAGTCGGTCAGCGCGGCGAGATCAAGCCCGAGGAGATTGACGCGATCCATCTGGCGGCGTGGCCCGGTTCAGCGCGAGTACACCGCCATCTGCGGGAAGAAGTAGCCGATTTCGACACGCGCCGTGTCGGTGCCGTCGGAGCCGTGCACGGCGTTGGCGTCGATGCTCTCCGCAAAGTCGGCGCGGATGGTGCCGGCGGCGGCCTTCTTCGGATCGGTCGCGCCCATGAGTTCGCGGTTCTTCGCAATCGCGCCCTCGCCTTCGAGCACCTGGATCATGACCGGACCGGAGATCATGAAGTCCACGAGATCCTTGAAGAACGGGCGCTCGCGGTGCACGGCGTAGAAACCTTCCGCCTCGCTGCGCGACAGCCACGCCATTTTGGCCGCGACGATGCGCAGACCGTTGGTCTCGAAGCGCGAGTAGATTTTCCCGATGACGTTCTTGGCGACTGCGTCGGGCTTGATGATCGACAGGGTGCGTTCCACCGCCATGACTAGAGCCTTTAGTTTGCTTTGAGGGACACGATCGCACTGCCCGAGGCGGCCGCGCAGCGGCGCGCAGGAAAACGGGTAGCCGAACCGAAAACCTCGATAAATGAATCACTTGCAGCATCGAGGTTAATCGAAAAGTTTAGCATGCAGGCGCCCCGGCGAGGCACTCGACCGGCTGCGGACACCGTCTGGCCTCAGGCCGGCTGCGCTGCGGGCTCCAGCACCGCCATTGACTCCACGTGCGAGGTGTGGGGAAACATGTTGACGACGCCGGCCGCCCGCAGCATCCACTGTCCGTCGTGCACCATGATCGCGCAGTCGCGCGCCAGCGTGGCGGGATTGCAGGACACGTAGACGACGCGACGCGGCGGCCCCGACGCGAGGGACAGCGCGCGCGCGAGGGCCTGGGCGCCTTCGCGCGGCGGATCGATCAGCACCCGGTCGACCGGCCCGTCGCGCAACAGTTGCTGCCAGTCGTTGTCCGTCCACTCGAACAGGTTGCGCACGGCGAAGGACGCATGAGCTGCCAGGCCATTGGCAGCCGCCGCCGCGCGGGCCCGCTCCACCAGGGCGGCGCTGCCTTCGATGCCCAGCACCTTTGCCGCGCGGGTCGCCAGTGGCAGCGTGAAGTTTCCGAGTCCGCAGAAGAAGTCCACCACGCGCTCGCCGGGCGCGGGCGCCAGCAGCCGCACGGCGCGTGCGACCAAGGTACGGTTGACGTCGTGATTGACCTGCGTGAAGTCGGTCGGCCCGAAGGGCAGCCTGACGCCGAACTCGGGCAGTTCGAGCTGCAGGCCGCCGGGCTGCGCGTCGGTGAGCGGGACCGCGGTCTGCGGCCCGCCCGGCTGCAGCCAGAACTCGATGCCGTGCCGGGCGGCAAACGAAAGCAGGCGCTGCCGGTCTTCCGCGGTGGGATCCTGCAGCACGCGCAGCACCAGCACGATCTGTTCGGAGCCTGCATGATGGGCAACCGCCAGTTCGATCTGCGGCAGTCGATTGCGCAGCGACAGCGACTCGACCAGTCCGCGCAGTGCAGGCAGCAGCGCGCTGACCCGCGCCGGCAGCACGTCGCAGCGGCGCATGTCGGCCACATAGCTGCTGGA
>JALORV010000445.1 GCA_025458735.1 Burkholderiaceae bacterium
CGCCATCCGGTGGAACGCGCGGCGCGCGCCGGCCCAGAGGTAGTCGGTCAACGGGTAGTCGAGGACCGGATCGCCGTACCCATCCAGATGTACCCGACCGCCTTCGCTCTCCGGGTGAAAGCCGTCGCGCAGCAACGCCACCACCACGAACCAGTGGTTCATCCGTTGCAGGTAGTGGCGATGGGCCGCGCCGAAATCGCCGATCACCACCGAGGCGATCAGGGGATGCACTGCGGCTACCTCGAGTTTGAAGCCCATCTCGCCCGTGGTCGGCCAGAGGTCGTCGTCGACGCAGATCGCCTGCGGTGCGCCGGCGAAGGCGTCCACCGGTTCCGGCATCAGCGCGGCCGACACGACCGACGGGTGCAGGAAGCGCCGGTGCGCTGATACGGGTCCGGGGCTTGGGAACGCAATAGCAACGCCGGGGTCCCGATGGCGCCGCCGGCGAGGACGTAATGTCGCGCCCGCAGGATGACCGTGACGGCGCGGCGGACTTGATTCCATTCGTCCAGCGGGTGCGCCACCAGCGCGGTGACGCGGCCATGGGCGTGCTCCAGCCGCTCGGCCCGCAGCCGCGACAGCAGGCGGGTCCCCCGTTCCATCGCCGCTGGAAGGGTCGTGACCAGCATCGACTGTTTGGCATTGGTCGGACAGCCCATCCCACAGTAGCCGAGGTTCCAGCAGGCCTTGACATTACGCGGAAGGATCAAGGCGCGATGGCCAGTCGCCGCTCGCGCTGCGCGAACCATGGGGCCAGCGCCTCGGGGGTGAATGGGGTCAGTCCGTGCGTCTCGCGCCAGTGCCGGAGCGTTGGTTCCGGCGTACGCAGGCTGGTGGCCCAGTTCACCACCGTGGAGCCACCGACCGTGCGGCCCTGCAGGATGCCGATGCCATGATCGCGTCGAGCTGAAACTCGCGCGAGGTCCGCAGCGCGCCCTCTTCGAGCAGGATGACCGCCAGCCCGGCCTCGGCCAGGATTTCGGCGGTGGTGCCACCGCCCGCGCCGGTGCCGACGATGACCACGTCGGCCTCCAGCGTCAAGTCGTGGTCGAGCGTCGCGCCGTCGACGTGGCGCGCGGCCCAGCGGGTGGCGAACGCTTCGCCGATCGGATCGGGCAATGGATTGCGCACCGGGGTGCTCATGACGGCAGCCTCAGGGGGGGCGGACCGGGATAACCGCAGTCGGCCCAGTGCCGGGGATCGCCGTACCAGACGCCCAACAGGAGATCGTGCAAGCCGCCGTAGGCCTGTTGCAACAACCTGTCGGCCCAGCAGGTCGAGCAGTTGGCGCATCTCGGCGCGCGCCCGGGGCGGCAGGCCGCGCAGCGTGGTGTCCATGCCCCGGAGCAGCGCCCGCGTTTCCGCAGTGGCAGCTTCGGGCAGGGTTGGCCAAGCGCCCGCCAGCAGGGCGGGCGCCAGCGCCGCGAGAATGGCGCGGTCGCGCGCGGTGAGAACATGGTAAGCCGCCGGCTCGTCGTCGAGAACGGCGCTGTCGGGCCAGACGGCCGCCACGCCCAGCGCGGCGGCGACCCCGGCGGTCACGCCCAGAAACAGAAAGCGGCGGCGGGTCAAACAAAGCGTCATGTCGGGTGTCCTGCCGTTAGATCAAGATCGAGATGCAAATTTACGATTCCAGTACCGGGCTTTCTTGCTCGTACTGGTATTTGTGGGAGGTCTCAAGCCCCCCGAAATCCGGATCGGGAGTGGCCATGCGGCCATGGCCACCGACGGCCAATTTGGCATAGCGTCGCCCGGGAGGCTCATTACCCTATGCAGGACTGATACCCCCGCGCATCACGCCCACTCCAGGAGGCGTTCATGACCCCCTATACCGCCCCAATCCGCGACATGCAGTTCGCGATCAACGAACTGGCCGGTCTCGCCGACATCGCCGCCCTGCCGGCGTTTGCCGAACAGGACGTGAGCCCTGGTCTGGTGGAAGCCATCCTGGCGGAAGCCGCCCAACTGGCGACCGAGGTGCTGGCGCCGCTCAACCACTCCGGCGACGTGCAGGGCGCCCAGCGGGGTCCCCACGGCGTCATTCTCGCCGACGGCTTCGCCGAGGCGTACCGTAAATTTGTTGAGGGCGGCTGGAACGGCATCGGCTGCCCTGCCGAGTACGGCGGCCAGGGCCTCCCGGAATTGATCAACGTCGCCACTCAGGAGATGTGGCATTCCGCCAACACCGCCTTCGCCTTGTGCCCGCTGCTGACCGCCGGTGCGATTGAAGCAATCCTCCATTCGGGCTCCGCCGAGCAGAAGACGCTCTATCTGCCGAAGATGGTGAGCGGCGAATGGACCGGCGCCATGAACCTGACCGAATCGCAGGCCGGCTCCGATCTGTCGGCGGTGCGCACCCGTGCCGTGCCCGAGGGGGATCACTACCGGATCTTCGGCCAGAAGATCTTCATCACCTGGGCCGAGCACGATATGACCGAGAACACGATTAACTTGGTGCTCGCCCGCACTCCCAACGCCCCGGAAGGGGTCAAGGGCATCTCGCTGTTTATTGTCCCCAAGTTTCTGGTTAATCCGGACGGTTCGCTGGGCGCGCGCAACGACGTTCACGCGGTGTCCATCGAACACAAGATGGGCATCCACGCCAGCCCGACCTGCGTCATGGCCTTTGGGGACCAGGAGGGCGCCATCGGCTATCGGGTCGGCGAGGAGAACCAGGGCCTGGCCTACATGTTCATCATGATGAACGAGGCCCGCTTCAAGGTCGGCGTGCAGGGGCTGGCCATCGGCGAGCGGGCCTATCAGGGCGCGCTCAATTACGCCAAGGACCGGGTGCAGGGCCGGCCGATGGGCGTCAAGAGCGGCGACCGGGTGACGATCATCCACCACCCCGACGTGCGGCGGATGCTGATGACCATGAAGGC
>JALORV010000058.1 GCA_025458735.1 Burkholderiaceae bacterium
ACGCGGCGCCCACCGTCGCCGCGACCGTGGCCTTGTTGACTGTCGGGATGCACGTGAAGACCGCCCGCGTCCCGGCGGGGACCGCGTCGAACCGCCAGCCCTGCGAGACCTGCCACCCGCCATCTGCCGTCAGCGCGACCTGGGCGATGCGATCGGCCACGTGCACCGGGTACCGCCCACCCAGCAGCGGGAAGAGCGACAGCGTGCCCGGCGGCTCGTGCGAGAAGGTGCCCTGCAGCATCAGCACCGGGCAGTGGTTTGCGAGGCGGCGCACCTCGCGCGCCAGCCGCTGCACTGCGGGGCTGTGCACCTCCAGCGCGTGGTCCGTCGCGTCGCCAGAGATCACCGCGACGTCGACGCCGCGCTCGATCGCCTGGTCGACGGCGAAGCCGAAGCATCGGCTCGACTCGTCGAGGTTCCTGCCGCTGAAGTGGAGGTCAGAGAATTGGGCTGCGCTGATCATGTCCTGTGCCCCTGTCGCTCGTGCTGCGACTCACGCGCTCGCATCGCCGCACGGGTCATCGCTCGACACAGGATCGCGCACGATTTCAGATCTTCAAGCAGGGGCTCTTCGAGAAGAAGCACGACGGATATCCGTCGCAGCGGCGCCCTGAATTCACAGTCTCGGACGCATACCGGTCATAGCGGCGCGGGCTCGCTCGTCCTATGAAGGGCCGGTATGCGATGGGCTGCTGACGTACGGTGACGCGGCGGGCGCCGCCTGGCTCTGGTCGTCAGGCGAAGGACTGCTCCCGCCGGCGGCGAAGGGGGCCTTACGGCCCCTTGCAGTCACCCGCCCCGCAGCCCCGAAGCTGACATTCGTGCGTTCCACTGTCCCTCCCAAGGTCGGAGACCTTCCACTTGCTATGCTTTGAGAGCATCCAATCGGGCGCCATGGTTCGGTCGCTGGATAGCCTGTCCTCACAACATCGTCGAAGAGATCCGAAGCATGCTGATCCGCCTGATCTACTTGAGCAGACCCGTGGGCCCGCAGACCGCCGAGCTCACTGATTCGATATGGCGCAAGGCGCAAACCTGGAACGCCCAAAACGACATCACGGGGATGCTCTGTGAAGGCCAGGGTGTGTACCTGCAGGTGCTGGAAGGGGAGCGCAGCAAGGTGACCGGTCTGTATGCGCGCATTCACGCAGACCCGCGCCACAGGGACCTGGAACTGCTTCACTGCGAGAGCATCACCGAGCGGCGCTACCCTGGATGGTCCATGGCACGCGTCAGCTTGTCCGACGTAGACCCTCAGACGACGATCATCTGGCCGGAGTTCGATCCCTACTCGGCAACCGGCGCGCTGGTCATGGCGCGCATCGACGAACTCGTTGCCCGCGGCAGCCCGGTGCAGGCAACGCAGTCCTGAACACCACCAGCTGCCGTAGCGTCACCCAGCCACGCTTGCACCTGCCGAAGACTTCGTTCAAGCCTTGGGCTGTTGGGTTTGCCGCACCGCAGCAAGGATTCGCAGCGTGTATCCCGCGTCCAGCGACCGAAGCCCAGCCAAGCTGTCGCGGATCAGCTGTTGCGCCGAGACTTCGTCGCGCAGCGCAGCGTCGTGTTTCAGGCGCTCGAGCAGCGCCGTCAACTCGGCTTCCGTCAGTTCGCCGTCCAGGAGGCGTGATGCGTCGTTCATGGCATGAGGCTCCTACCAGCGCCTGTCGCGCGTCGGTGCAAGAAGCGGGCGCACACGATGGGCTATCGCGTCTCGCGCCCGGAAGATGTGGGACTTGACGGTGTTCACGGGCTGCCCTAGCGCCGCCGCAATTGTCTTGTAGTCGAGCCCGTCGACTTCGCGCATCAGGAGTGCTCGGCGCTGGATGTCGGGCAAGGCCGCAACCTCGGCGTCGATGCGTTCGAAGAGCTGGTGCGCCATGGCCTCTTCCTCAGGGCTGGGGGCAGCCCCGAATCGGTCGTCCTCGCCGGCATCGCGTTGCACCGGCAAGGGCCGATCGTCCTGCCGGTTCTGCCCGCTGCGCAGATAGCTCCTGGCCGCGTTGCGGGCGATCGTGAACAGCCAAGCCGCGAAATCACCATCGGGCTTGAAGGTGGTCAGAGCGAGGAAGGCGCTCAAGAAGACATCCTGTGTCAACTCCTCGGTGATCGAATCGTCACGCACGAAGCGCCGGATCGTTGCCGCCACCCGCCGCTGGTACTTCACCACCAGCACTTCGAACGCGATGGTGTCGCCGCGCTGGGCTCGCGCGACCAGCGCCGCGTCGATGGCGCCTGCAAGCGGAGCTTCGTTCAACTGTCCCCCCCTGCACCACGCGGGAAACGGCCTGACCGGGATCGCCGCGCCGGATGGCTGCATGAGGCGGCGCTGGAGCCGCCCACCCCTTTACTCAGGCGCGCCGCCAAAGTTGCAGGGGCCGCAAAAATTATCTCCAGCAGCGCAGCACCAGCGACCGCCCGGGCGCCGCAGTCAGCGACGCGATAGCGGCAGCCATGAGTGGCGCACCGATCCTGGACCAGCGGCCCGGGCGTGAGCTCTCCCGTGGGCAGCGTCACTGCCTCATGCGGCGCACGCATCACCGACCCTCGCTGGCCCACGGGATGAATCCACTGCGATTGTTCGCCGCGCAAGTGCAACTTTCTCGATGAGATGACGTTATCACTCGGTCAGCCGACCGCGGCGGAACAGGCAATAGCCATGCGGAATCTTATGAGCGGCACTTGGGTTAGCAGGTTGAATATCCCCTCGCCACCGCGCGTCGCGGTCGTCGGTGGCGGCATCGCCGGTCTGACCTGCGCTCGGGAGTTGGTCCTGCGCGGTTGCCATCCCGTGGTCTTCGAAGCCAATGATCGCCTGGGCGGGCGCTGCAGTTCGCGCAGCACCCGCGTGGGACTGTTCGATGACGGGGCCCAGTGCATCAGCGGGGCCAACCGACTGGCCGTACATGTCGTGCAACCACCCAATGAGCTGGCCACGCTCCACCCTTGGACCGTTGCGGCCACGCCCGCCGAAGAAGAAAGGATTAGCAAGACTTGGAGAGAGGACGAAGACGAAGCGGATGTCACGCGAACCTTGAAACTGCTTGGAGCGGTCGGCGTACCGTCGATGGTGGCCTTGGCCGAAGCCCTTGCGCGTCCACTGCCCGTCCGACTGAACACACCCATCGTGCAGGCCCGGCGTGTAGGCACCCGGTGGGCCCTGAGCAGCTCCGCGGGCAAGATCGAAGGGGACTTTCAAGCCCTGGTGCTCGCCGTACCGGCGCCCCTTGCAATGCCGCTCGTACGCGAGTCTTCATCGCTGACCGCTGCCCTGCTTGGGGTGCGCTACCGCAGCCGCTGGGTGCTGCTGCTTGGGTCCGAACGCCCTATCACCTTACCCGGTTACCGGGAGTTCCAGGGCAGCCCTATCGAGCGCGTAGCTGCGATGCACAGCAAGCCGGGGCGCGTGGCCATCGGACACCAGCGCTGGTTCGTCGAAGCCGACGAGCGGTGGTCCTTGCTGCACGAGCATGAGGACGCCGAGACCGTGGCCGAGCTGCTGCTCGAGAACTTTCGGGCGCACGCAGGGCGCCGGGTGGCGCCGAACTACCTCCAAGCGCACCAGTGGCGCCATGCCTTCGTCGAAACGCCTGCCTCCACGCCCCGGCGAACCGAGTGCTTGTGGGACGACACGGTGCAGCTGGGCGTATGCGGTGACAGTGTCGTTGCGAGTCGGGTCGACTGGGTCCACCGCAGCGGTGTCGACATGGCACGGGTAGTGGCCGAGGGCTTGAGCCGCCACAGCGGATTCCACAGGTTCAGCGCTACCGAGCGCGACCTCGGGCAGCCCATGGAGCAACAGCTGTGATGGCGGAGTCGGCCGGCCCGGATTCGCCACCGACGTCCGGACCTCTCCATGCCAGCCCGCTGCCCTCGAGGCTGGTGGCCGACCTTCGCACCGACCACGCCGGCGAAACGGGGGCCGTGATGATCTATCGCGGCATCCTTGCCACCACACGCGATGCAGCCGTGAGGGGTTTTGCGCAAGGGCACCTCGCCACGGAAGCGGCGCATCTCGCTGCGATCGAGCGGCTGCTGGCGCCGCGACAACGCAGTCGGCTGTTGACGCTGTGGCGCGGCGCCGGATGGCTGACCGGTGCACTACCAGCATTGGCCGGGCCGCGGGCGGTATACGCCACCATCGAGGCCGTCGAGACCTTCGTCGATCAGCATTACGCCGAACAGATCGAGGCTATCGACCGACTCGACCCCGCCCGCGCGCAGGCCTCTTTGCAGGCGTTGCGGGCGCAGCTGCACTCGTTCAGGGCTGACGAAGTCGATCACCGCGACGATGCCGCCGCGCGCTTCGACCGCCACGAGGCCCCCGCGTCCCCCGTGCTACGACTGTGGATCTGGGCGGTCGGCGCGGGTTCGCGCGGGGCGGTGAAGATCTGCCGCTGGGTTTGAGCAAGAGCCATCGACAAGACATCCATGACCCCGACCAGCACCATCCGCAGCGACGAGGTCGCACGCTTCAACTGCCTCGCCGCCACTTGGTGGAGCCGCACCGGCCCCATGCGACCGCTGCATGTCGTCAACGATCTGCGGCTCGGGTACGCGCTCGAACAGATCGCCCAGCGCTTCGGACGCCCGGTCGGTGCGCTGCAGGGTTTGCGGATCGCCGACGTGGGTTGCGGCGCCGGGCTGATGTGCGAACCGCTGGCAGCCCGCGGCGCGTTGCTGGTCGGCGTCGATGCCGCGGCGAACAACATTGCCGCCGCGCGGCTGCATTCGAACGCCGCCGGCCTGCACATCGACTACCGGGTCGGCGAGCCCGATGCCGCACTGCACGACGGTGAGCTCTTCGATGTCCTGCTGCTACTCGAGGTGGTCGAACACGTCGACGACGTGACGGCCTTCGTGCGCGATGCGGTGGCGCACCTCGCACCCGGCGGGCTGCTGCTGGCCTCGACGATCAACCGCACGCTGCGCAGCTACCTGGCCGCGATCGTTGGCGCCGAGATGGTCTTTCGGGTGCTGCCGCGGGGCACGCACCATTGGGCGCAGTTCGTGCGGCCCGAAGAGCTGGAGCAGGCCGCAGCGGCCTGCGGCCTAGCCCCCGGCGAACGCCGCGGCATGGCCTACCTGCCCGCCATTCACCGGGCTTGGTGGACGCACAGCTTGGCGGTCAACTACATCGCCAGCTTCAGCAAGCCCGCCGCTGCCAAGGATCAGAGCCGAGCTGCCGGCTCGTCCCTCTCGCTCGGCGAAGAATAGTCGTCAGCCACATGGGCTGGCCCCTTCTGCACGTCGACGTGCACGGCCCGGGACCGCGCTAGGCTCGTACAGCTAGCTGCCTGATGGCCTCGGGCACGGAAATGCGATGGCACTACTCCGCCACTGCAGCACCGTGGTCGGGCTTCAGCACGTGATTGGCTTCAACTGTTTCGCGTGCGCCGGGAAACCAGCGACGGTAATCACTGGTGCAATTGCCGCAGGGAAGAAGTGGCGAACCACCTCCGCCACGATCCGTGGGTAGGCGCTCATGAGGGCCACGGCGAAGCATCGGCACGGGTAAGTCAAGGCCGGCCGTCGAGCCGCGACAGCTTTGTTATCCCCAGTGCTGACAAGACGCAGACGGGCGGCTTCGCCGACCGCATGCACGCTGGTCGACCTGCCGGTGTCAATGGCGGCATTGGACTCTCTGCACTATGCACAGATCTCGACTATGCGTAGTTCGGTGGCCGAATCCCTCGTTGGCCCAGGTCGAGTACTACGCATAGTTTGGCGCCAATCGCGCGCGTCGCG
>JALORV010000059.1 GCA_025458735.1 Burkholderiaceae bacterium
GCGGCAGGGCCGAGTAGATGCCGATCAGCGTGCTCAGCAGCACGACGCGCGAGGCCGGCGGCAGCGCACGCGCCTGCGGATGCGCCGCGGGTTCGAGGATCGCACCCCACGCGTAATCCGAGGTCTGCGCCAGCGCGGCGCGCTCCAGCGCACGGATCATCGCTGGCTCGTCCTTGCGTGCGCGCGCCTCCTCGGCCAGCCAGAACCAGGGCACGGCGTTGTCCGGCGCCAGCTGCGCCCAGTGCGACTTCGACAGCTGCGCGCAGGCGCCATCCTGATTCAGGCGGCACCCGTAGATCGCGAGCGCATAAACCGTCGGGTCCGCGGCCGAGACCGCGAGGCGGGCCAGCGCCTGCGCGGCGGGGGCCGCCGCCTGGGCCGCCGCGACGGTCTGCCGGCGGATGCAGTCCTGGTCATTGCATGACTTCTCGCGTCGCTCGAAGTCCAGCCTGGCCTCGCGCACCGACTGCACCATCTGCAGGTACAGGCCGATCGCCTGTGCACGCGGCGCCGCCTGCGCGCGCAGCTCGGCACCGATGCTGTCGAATGCCCGGTTTGCCGCTGCGACGACGTCGGCCGGGTAATCGTCGATGGTGCCGACCGGTGCGATGCGGCCGTAGCCGCAGAGTTCGACTGCTTCCGTCGCATCGCGGGCGGCGTTCTGCCGCGCCAAAAGGAATGCGACAAGGGCAAGCATCACGACGGAGCCTGCCAGCACAAGCCAGAGGCGACGTTTGCCTGCGCCCGACAACCGCGTCTCAGGCAACAGCTCCTCCCAGTACGGCGCCGAATGTGAGTGTTCCCATCAGCAGCGACGCCGCACCGATCCACCGTATGCGGTCGACGACGACGGGCACGACTTTCGCGGCAAAGCGCTGATGCCAGCGCCACGGAAGCAGGAACAAGGCAAGCGAAGTGATCAGCAGCGCCCAGCCGAACCACGAGAACATGTCGGGCATGCGCATGCGCGGAGCGTAAGCAAGAAGCGCAGCCCCCGCCAGGCTGCGCAGGGCAAGCTCGACGTAGTGCGTGCGGGCCGATGCCGCGAAACCCAGCAGGAATCGGCGGGCCTGCCCGGGCCGGAAGAAGCTGAGCACCGCGATGGCGATGAAGTAACCGGCGATGAGCAGGACTCCGAACAGGCTCGCGACGCGAATCATTCGGGCTTCCCGGCCGCGGACGATTGTCGTCCGGCAGATGCGATGCGCATTCAGCCGCGCAACCGCGCGAAGCCCGCCGCCAGATCCTCGATCAGGTCGTCGGCATCTTCGAGCCCGGCCGAAATGCGGAACAGCGGCCCGGCAAAATCGAGCGGCACCACGCTGCGCTCGGGAAACACCGGGATCAGCAGGCTCTCGAAGCCGCAGGCCGTCGATGAAAGCGACAAAGCGCGCCTCGGCCACCGGCTTCAACACCACGCCGAACAGACCCGAAGCCCCGCTCATGTCGCGCTTCCACAGCGCGTGCCCCGGATCGGTCGACAGCGGCGGATACAGGATGCGCTCGACCTCCGGCTGCGACTGCAGCCAGTCGATCAGCCGCTCGGCGGTGGCACGATGCTGCCGCAGCCGCGCGCCCATCGAGTGCAGGCCGCGGTGCGCGAGGTAGACGTCATCGGGACTCGCACCGAGTCCGTAGTTGTGCATGGCCTCGCGCAGCGGCGGCCAGGCGGCCGCGTTGCTGGTCACCGTGCCGAGGATCACGTCGGAGTGGCCGCAGATGTACTTGGTGGCGGCGTGAATCGACACGTCGACGCCGTGCGCGATCGGCTGGAAGTGAAGCGGCGTGGCCCAGGTGTTGTCGATCATGCTCACCGCACCCCTGGCGCGCGCAACGGCGGCCAGCAGCGGCACGTCCTGCATCTCGAAGGTCAGCGAACCCGGCGACTCCAGGAACAGCACGCGCGTGGTCGGCCGGAACAGCGCCTCGACCGCGGCGCGGCCATGCTCGCCGATGCGCGGGTCGTAAAAGGTGGCCTCGACGCCGTAGCGTGGCAGCGTGTCGCGGCAGAAGCGGCGTGTCGGCCAGTAGACCGAGTCCGGCACCAGCACGTGGTCGCCCTGGCGCACGTAGGCGAGGATCGGCATCGTGCAGGCGGTGAGCCCCGACGGCAGCGCCCAGCTCGCATGCCCGCCCTCGAGCGCATTGAGCGCCTCGTAAAAGGCATGATGGGTCGGCGTGCCGTACAGGCCGTAGGCGACCGGCGCACCGTCCTCGCCGGCATTGCGCCGGGCGATGCGGGCCTTCATGTCGGCCACGCTCTCGTGCAGCACGGTGGAACCGCGCACCAGCGGCGGATTGACGAAGTCGAAGCTCTTGCGCGGGTCGCGCCCGCCGGTGACGAGGACAGTGCCGCGGCGAGGCTTCATCGATGCGCTCCGGAATTCAGTTCACTGCAGTGAAGTGGAACACACCCTCCGGCTCGGTGCGGGCGACGACGCCGTCGAACCAGAGGGCGTGCAGATGCGCCAGGCTCTCGCCGAGCGCGAAAGTGGTCTGGTGCAGGTCGAGTTCCCGCTTGAACAGCACCGGCACGATGCTGGCGGCGGTCTGCGGCATTGCGCAGGCCGCCAGCACCTCGGCCAGCCGCTCGCGGTGATGCGCGTGCTGCTGTGCGATGCGGCGATGCAGCCCGGTGAATGGCAGGCCGTGCGACGGCAGCACCAGCGTGTCCTCCGGCAGCAGCAGCAGCCGGTCGAGCGACTGCAGGTAGCGCGGCAGCGGGTTGGCCTCGGGCTCCATGTCGAACACGCTGACGTTGGTCGAGATGCGCGGCAGCACTATGTCACCGGCGATCAGGATGCGCTCCTGCTCGCACCACAGCGAGGCGTGCTCGGGCGCGTGCCCGTAGCCGACGATCACGCGAAACACGCGCTTCGCATGCGCCGGCCCGAGCGCGATCTCGTCGCCGTCGAGCAGGCGACGGAAGCGCGGCGGCACGCGTGGCACCAGCTTCGGGTAGTAGCCCGAGCCGCGCGCGCGCACCTTGGCCAGCGCGGCCTCGTCGGTCAGTCCATTGCGGCGGAAGTGCTCCGCAGCACCAGCGCCGCTGGTGTCGTCGCCGCCCGCCGACAGGATGCGGCCGTACGCGTACTCGGTGGCCGTCATCCACAGCGGCGCTTGCCAGCGTCGCTGCGCGCCGCCGGTGGTCAGCCAGTCGGCAAGGCCAAGATGATCGGGATGAAAGTGCGTGCAGACCTGCCGCAGCAGCGGGCGGCCTTCGAAACGCTCGTCGAAGATCTGTTCCCACGCCGCCCGCGTCGCATCCGAGGCGATGCCGGCATCGACGATGGTGAAGCCGGGCCGGCCGTCGAGTTCATCGTCGAACACCCACAGGTTGATGTGGTCGAGCGCAAACGGCAGCGGCATGCGCACCCAGTGCACGCCGGGCCGCAGCGTGGTCCAGCTGCCGGCAGCCGGGGCCGTCGGCCATGGATAGCCGAGCTCGTGCTCGTGCGGATTCATGCGCGGTGTGGCATCCGGCGCGACTTCCTGGTCAGCCGCCGGGACCGCGCGGTCACCGCGCATCACCCGCAGGCTTGACGTTGACGTCAACTGCGACGATTCTACGCGGCGGGTCCACTGCCACCGTCGGATCGCCGACGAGTCCGCCCCGCATGCCCGATCGACCGCGCCCCCGGCGCCCGGTGCCGCCCGCCAGCCGCGAGGCGCGCTCCTATTCGATCACCGAACTCGCGCGCGAGTTCGACATCACGCCGCGTGCGATCCGGTTTTACGAAGACCAGGGCATCCTGGCTCCGGCGCGGGCGGGCGCCTCCGGCCTGACGCGCGTGTACTCGCCGCGCGACCGCACCCGCATCAAGCTGACGCTGCGAGGCAAGCGGCTCGGCCTGTCGCTGCTGCAGATCCGCGAACTGATCGACATGTACGAATCGCCGAAGGACGCGGCCGCGCAGTCGCGCCGCTTCCTGGCGGTGCTCGCGCAGCATCGCGCCGCGCTCGAACAGCAGCGCGAGGACATCCAGGTCACGCTGGCCGAGATCGCGCAGCACGAGGCCGAGTGCCGGCGGCTGCTCGATCGCGGCAGGCGCTGAGGCGATCGCCGGTGCAGCAGGCGCGGACGCCACCGACCCGGCCCGCGCTGCCGTCGCCGTTGCCCGACCCGCCCGCGCGCCACAGCGGGACCGACAGTCCGCCCCGCGCGGCCGCAATCGACGCCTGGTTTGACCTGGATGAACTCGCGGCCGGCGGACGCCCCGACAATGCCCCGATGGCGCTTGCCCACATCCTGCCGACCACCGCTGCGCAACCGGCCCGAACCAGAGTGCGGGCGCGGCGCCAGCGCGACCTCGCCCCGGCCATCGGCCTGCTGTGGAGCGCCGGCCTCGGCGGCGCACTGTGGGCGCTGCTGCTGGCTGCCTTGCGGCTCGTCTGACCGCCGCGCTCAGGTCCCGCCGATCACCTCCAGCACCGCGGCGCCGTAGCGCGCCAGCTTGGCTTCGCCGATACCGGAAATCCCGCGCAGTTCTTCGCTCGAGCGCGGCTGTCGTTCGGCGATCGCGCGCAGGGTGCCGTCGTGGAACACGACGTACGCCGGCACTCCGTGCTCCTTCGCCACGCCAGCCCGCCAGTCGCGCAGGCGGGCGAACAAGGCAGCCGACGCGGCGTCCATGCCGGCCGCCGCCGTCGCCGCTGACGCCGACTTCTTCCGTCGCGGCTCCTGCGCCGGAATGCGCAGTTCGACGCGCCGTTCGCCGCGCAGCACGGCGCGGCTGGCCTCGGTGAGCTGCAGCACGTTGAAGCGGTCGACGTCGACTTCCACCAGGTGCTGCGCCACCAGCTGGCGCAGCAGCAGCCGCCACTCGCTCTCCGGCCGATCGGCGCCGATGCCGAAGGTGGACAACCGCTCGTGACCGAAGCGCGTCACCTTGTCGGTGAGCTTGCCGCGCAGCACATCGATTACGTGGGTGGCGGCAAAGCCGAAGCCCCCGGCCTGCTGGCAGCGATAGATGGTCGAGAGCAGCTTGCGCGCATCCTCGGTCGCATCGCGCAGCGCCGGCGGCGCGCTGCAGTTGTCGCAGGCGCGCTGCTGCGGCCCGCAGGGCGCGCTCTCCTCGCCGAAGTAGGCCAGCAGGCGCACGCGCCGGCAGTCGGCGGCTTCGGCCAGCGCCAGCATCGCATCGAGCTTGGCGCCCGACAGGCGCTTGTAGGTCTCGTCGGCCTCGGAGCGCTCGATCAGGCGCCGCTGCTGCACGACATCGGCCAGCCCGTAGGCCATCCACGCCTCGGCCGGCTGGCCGTCGCGGCCGGCGCGGCCGGTCTCCTGGAAGTAGCCCTCGACGCTCCGGGGCATGTCGAGGTGCGCCACGAAGCGCACGTCCGGCTTGTCGATGCCCATGCCGAAGGCGATGGTGGCGACGATGACGCAGGCCTCGCCGCCCTCGGCGTTCTGGAAGCGCGCCTGGTTGGCGGCGCGCGCGGCCGCCTCCATGCCGGCGTGATACGGCAGCGCCGGCACCTCGTGCTGCACCAGGTACGCGGCCACTTCCTCGACCGTGTTGCGGGCCAGGCAGTAGACGATGCCGGACTCGCCCGCGTGCTCGTCGCGGATGAAACGCAGCAGCTGCTCGCGCGGCTCGCGCTTCTCGACGATGCGATAGCGGATGTTGGGACGGTCGAAGCTGGCGACGAACACGCGCGGCTCGACCAGCAGCCGCTCGACGATCTCGCGCCGCGTCGGCGCATCGGCGGTGGCCGTCAGCGCGAGGCGCGGCACCTGCGGATAGCGTTCGCGCAGCACGGACAGCGCACCGTACTCGGGCCGGAAGTCGTGTCCCCACTGCGACACGCAGTGCGCCTCGTCGATCGCAAACAGCGCGAGGCCGCCCTGCTGCGCCAGCGCATCGAGCAGCCGCAGGCTGCGTTCGCCGAGCAGCCGCTCCGGGGCGATGTAGACGAGGTCGATCTCGCCGGACTGCATGCGCCGCTCGATGGCCGCCGCCTGCGCCGCGGTCAGCGTCGAGTTGAGCGCCGCCGCGCGCACGCCCAGTTCGTCGAGCGCCGCCACCTGGTCGGCCATCAGCGCGATCAGCGGCGAGACCACGATGCCGACACCGGGGCGCAGCAGCGCCGGGATCTGGTAGGTGAGCGACTTGCCTCCGCCGGTCGGCATCAGCACCAGCGCGTCGCGGCCGGCGCCGACGTGCTCGATCACCTCGCGCTGGAAGCCGCGAAATTCCGGGTACCCGAAGACCTGCCTGAGAATGCCATCGGCATCGCTTGTCCGCACCGGCGTAGCGTAGCGAACCGCCGCGGCGTTACGATGCGGGCCGCCCGCCTTGTCGCTGCCACTCCGTGATTGCCGCTGCCGCCCCATGACCGCCGACGCCGACACCGTCCCTTCCTCGCGCGAGTTCACGCTGCTGGGCGTGACCTACGGGCTGTACGCCCTGGGGCTGGTCATCTTCTGGCCGGCCGTCGTCGGCCTGATCCTCGCCTATGTCAAGCGCGGCGACGCCCGCGGCAGCATCATCGAGTCGCATTACGGCTGGCTGATCAGGACCTTCTGGTGGTGGGTCGGCTGGTTCGCGCTGGCGGTGATCGGCATGGTCGCCATGGTGCTGCCCGGCGCCATCGAGATGGGCAAGCGCATGGAGGCCACGCAGATGCTGAGCGTGCCGTGGCAGGTGATCGGCGGCGGCATTGCCGGCGGCACGGTGATCCTGCTGGTGTGGTTCTGGGTGGTGTACCGGCTGCTGCGCGGCACGCTGCGGCTGGCCGATGGCCGCCCCGTGCCCTGATTGCGCGCATCGCAACGGCGACCGGCCCGGGCGGCCGCGCCAAGTTGACGTTAACGTCAACTTGGCCGTAGAGTCGGACGGCGCCCGCCAGCCGCCGGGCGCAGCCGCCCCGGCGTTGCCGCTCCGTGCCGTTTACTGCCCTCAACCCTGCTTTCGAATCGCGCGTGCGCGACTCCTTCGCACGCCAGGCGGCGATGCGCCTGATCGGCGCGCAGCTTAGCACGGCTACGTGCATGGCGGGATCGTCGGCATGATCGCCGACAGCGCCGGCGGCTATGCGGCGTTCTCGCTGATGCCGGCCGATGCCAGCGTGCTGACCGTGGAATACAAGATCAACATGCTGGCCCCGGCTGCCGGCGAGCGGTTGGTGGCCACCGGCGAAGTGCTGAAGCCTGGCCGCACACTGTCCATCGTGCGCGCCGACGTGGTCGCACTGCAGGGCGGACGTGCAACGCGCGTCGCCGCCATGCAGCAGACACTGATGGTGATGCACGGCGTGGCCGACGAGCGCCTTTGAGGAGAAGCCGATGAACCTGCCCGGA
>JALORV010000446.1 GCA_025458735.1 Burkholderiaceae bacterium
CTGCCACACCGGCGCGACTTCCGGCAACTGATCGACCCGCGCCATCATGGCAGCGAAGTCTGCGTGGGCATCCTTCAAATAGTCGCGCATCTTCCACCAGCGCGACAGATTGGCGAGATAGACATCGCCCACGGTCGGCGCATCGCCGAACAGGAACCCGCCCTTCTGCGGAAAGTTCTGCGCGACGATGTCCCAGCCGAGCTTCATGCGTCCGACGGCGGCACGCTCGACGGCGGCGCGCGCAGCCGCCGAGCGCGAGGTGGTCCAGCGCGCCGGGTAATCGGCCACGCCCACCGCCGCGTAGACGGTCGACGAGGCGAACTGCATCCAGCGCAGGCAGCTGGCGCGGGCACGTGTCGACGGCGCCGGCACCCAGTCGCTCGGATGCCGTTCCAGCAGTGTCCACAGCACCGCCACGCTCTCGGTCAGGATCTCGCCACCGGGCGTCACCAGCGTCGGCAGCTGGCCCTCCAAGGCGTCGCGTCCTTCAGCTCGAAGTCGAGGCCAAGCACGCCGAGCATGACCTCGACACTGGCCGCGCCCGAACGCTTCGCGGTGTAGAGCACGTACTTCGCCGTCATGCCGGCACTCCGTGCAGGTCATGCGCGTCGGCGGAGGCGATCTTCACTTCGACGAACTCGCCGACCGCCAGCCGGCGCCGTCCGGTCTTCACGTAGACGACGCCGTCGATCTCCGGCGCGTCGGCCGCCGTGCGCCCGACGGCAACGGTCGGACCGACTTCGTCGATCAGCACCCGCTGCACGCTGCCGACGCGGCGCTGCAGCCGCCGCGCGGAGATCTCCTCCTGCACCTGCATGAAGCGCGTGCGGCGCTGCTCGCGCAGCTCGTCCGGCAGCTGTCCCGCAAGGGCGTTGGCGGCGGCACCGTCCACTGGCGAATAGGCGAAGCAGCCCACGCGGTCGAGCTCGGCCTCGCGCAGGAAGTCGAGCAGGTAGTCGAACTCGGCCTCGGTCTCGCCCGGGAAGCCGGCGATGAAGGTCGAGCGGATCGTCAGGTCCGGGCAGATGGCGCGCCACGCCCGGATGCGCTCGATGTTCTTCTCGCCCGAGGCCGGCCGCTTCATGGCCTTGAGCACGCGCGGATGCGCGTGCTGGAACGGCACGTCGAGATAGGGCAGCACACGGCCTTCGGCCATCAGCGGCAGCACCTCGTCGACGTGCGGATAGGGATACACGTAGTGCAGCCGCACCCAGGCGTCGTGTTCCTGTGCCAGCTGGCCGAGTTCACGCACGAGTTCGGTCATGCGCGTGCGTACGGCGCGGCCGCCGACGAAGTCGAGCTTGTAGCGGACGTCGACGCCGTAGGCGCTGGTGTCCTGCGAGATCACGAGGATTTCCTTCACGCCCTGCTTCAGCAGATTCCCGGCCTCGCGCACCACCTGGCCCAGAGGCCGCGACACCAGGTCGCCGCGCATCGAGGGAATGATGCAGAAGCTGCAGCGATGGTTGCAGCCCTCGGAGATCTTCAGGTAGGCGTAATGACGCGGCGTGAGCTTGATGCCGGCCGGCGGCACCAGATCGGTGTACGGGTCGTGCGGCCTGGGAAGATGGCGATGCACGTGGTCGAGCACCTCGGCGGCCGCGTGCGGGCCGGTGACCGCCAGCACCTTCGGATGAACCTTCGTGACGAGGTTCTCGCCGCCCTCGCTTCGCGCGCCCAGGCAGCCGGTGACGATGACCTTGCCGTTTTCGGCGAGCGCCTCGCCGATCGCATCGAGCGACTCGGCCACCGCCGAGTCGATGAAGCCGCAGGTGTTGACGATGACGAGATCGGCGCCTTCGTAGGTGGGGCTGGTGGCGTAGCCCTCGGCCGCGAGCTGGGTGACGATCAGCTCGGAATCGACCAGGGCCTTCGGGCAGCCCAGAGACACGAAGCCCACCGACGGTGCGGTGGGCTGCCTGCGCGGTCGGGACGCCGCCGCGGACTGCGGCCGCCGCGCGGTCGACGGAGCGGCCATCGCGGTCCGGGGCCTACTTCTTCTCGCCGGGGAATCCGGGGAAGCCGGTGAACATCGAGCGCGCCTGGTTCTGCATGTTCTCCTGCATCTGCACGAACAGGTTCTTCGACTGCTCGATGTAGTTCGACATCATCGACTGGATCATCGACATCATCGACTGGATCATCGGCGACTGCATGTTGACGAACTGTGTCCACATCTCAGGCCCGATCTTGTTCGTCTCGTAGAAGGCCTTGCTCTGTTCCGACAGCTTGCCCTGGATGTCGATGAACGCCTGGATGTTCTTCTCCAGGTACGAGCCCATCATTCCCTGCATCGCGTTGCCGTAGAAGCGGATGATCTGCGACAGCATCTGCGCGCTGAACATCGGCATGCCGCCCGCCTCTTCCTCGAGGATGATCTGCAGCAGGATCGGCCGCGTCAGGTCCTCGGCGCTCTTGGCGTCGACGACCTGGAAATTCTCGTTGTCGAGCACCAGCTGCTTGACGTCGGCCAGCGTGATGTAGGTGCTGGTCTGCGTGTCGTACAGCCGCCGGTTGGGGTACTTCTTGATCAGGCGTACAGGCGTTGCCATCGATGACCTTCCTCGTGTGTGCTGCGCGCAGTGCGTGCGCGCCGGCCCGTCGTGCGCGGGCGTCTCCTCGGCGAAGGGCCGATTCTATCCAATTTGACGCACCGCAACGGACGCCAGCGGTCGGTCCGCCTTCGCCCGGGGTCTGCCAGAATCCGGGACCATCTGCAGCCATCCAAATCGTCCAGGAGCCCCTCCCATGATCCACCGCGCACGTCGCTTGATTCCACTCGTGGGTGCAGCGCTGGCACTCGCTGCCGGCAGCGTGCTGGCCGGCACCGTCACGGTCATCACGTCGTTCCCCAAGGAACTCACGGCAGCCTACAAGGCGGCCTTCGAGAAGGCGAACCCCGGCATCACGCTCGAGATCCTGAACAAGAGCACGGTCGCCGGCATCGCCTTCGTGCGCGAGACCGCCGCCGGCCAGCGGCCGGACGTGTTCTGGGCTTCGGCGCCGGATGCGTTCGAGGTCCTGAAGCGCGACAAGCTGCTGGTGGCCGCGCCGGAACTGGACAACAAGGCGATCCCCGCGAAGATCGGCAACTATCCGATCAACGACCCGCAGGGCTACTACAAGGGCCAGGCGCTGGCCGGCTACGGGATCATGTACAACACGCGCTACCTCAAGGCCAACAAGCTGACGGCGCCCAGGGAGTGGACCGACCTGCTGGCGCCGCAGTGGTTCGGCCACGTGGCGATGACCTCGCCGTCGCGCTCCGGCACGATGCACCTGACGGTCGAGACGATCCTGCAGGGCGAAGGCTGGGACAAGGGCTGGAGCCAGATCCTGCAGATGGCCGGCAACAGCGCGCAGATCACCGAGCGCAGCTTCGGCGTGCCCGACGGCATCAACAATGGCCAGTTCGGCGCCGGTCCGGTGATCGACTTCTTCGGCCTGGCGGGACGCAACTCGGGCTTCCCGGTCGAGTTCGTCTACCCGGCCGTCACCTCGATCGTGCCGGCCAACATCGCGCTGGTTGCCGGCGGCAAGAACACCGCGGAGGCGCGGAAGTTCGTCGAGTTCGCGCTCAGCCAGCAGGGCCAGGAACTG
>JALORV010000060.1 GCA_025458735.1 Burkholderiaceae bacterium
GTCGCGCATCCTCAACGGCACGGCCGCGGTGCACGAGGCCAAGCGGGCGGCGGTCGAGGCCGCGGTGCAGCGCCTGGGCTACGTGCCCAACCCGGTGGCGCGCGGCCTGGCCGGCGGTCGCACGCTGAGCGTGGGCGTGGTCACGCACGCCATCGACAGCCCGTTCTACGGCGTCGCGCTGCGCGGCATCGAAGAGACGCTGGACCGCGTCGGCTACAGCGCGCTGTTCGTCAGCGGCCAGTGGAATGCGCAAGAGGAAGCGCGCGCCATCGAAGTGCTGCGCTCGCGGCGCGTCGACGGCATCATCGTGCTTTCCGGCCGCCTCGGCGACGCAGCCTTGCGCCAGGTCGCCAAGGCGCTGCCCGTGGTGGTGACCGGCCGCGCCATCAAGGCGCCCAACCTGGTGTCGCTGGACTTCGACAATTTCGAGGGTGCCCGCCTGGCCACCAACCACCTGCTGGCCTTGGGGCACCGGCGCATCGCCTTCATCACCGGGGACGCCGGCCACCCCGACGCGGTGGAACGCCACCGGGGCTACCGCGCGGCCATCGAGGCGGCGGGCCTCGACTACGAACCCGAACTGGTCTCGCAGGGCCTGTTCTCCGAAGAGAGCGGTCTGGCGGCCGTGAGCCGCCTGCTCGACAGCCGGCACCGCTTCACGGCCGTCTTCGCGTCCAACGACCAGATGGCGCTGGGCGCCTGCCTGGGGCTTTATCGACGCGGCCTGCACGTGCCGCGAGACATGTCCGTGGTAGGTTTCGACGACCTGCCGGTCTCGCCTTTCCTGTTGCCGCCGCTGACGACCGTACACCATCCTGCCTACGAGATCGGGCGGCTGGCGGCCTCGTCGATGCTGCAGTTGCTGCGCGGCGAGAAACCCAGCGGCGCCGTGCCCGCACCGCGTGTCGTGGTGCGCGAGTCGAGCAGTCCACCCGCCGTTTCGGCCTGAGCATCACGACGTGCGAGGTCGCGGCCGGGCCGCGGCGTGCTGTGGCATGAACACCAGCGCTTTCCCTGATTTGACACGGTGCCAACGGCTGCCTATAGTCTGAAAGCGCTTTCAATGTTGGCCGTTGTACTTGCCCAGGCCCAACGAGTGGAGCGAGGGCTTCAAGGGCGGCACGCTGGCCACGCAGTCTTCGATCGCCTGGCTGGCCGGTCATCTGAGCCACCGGCTGGCGCCCGACACCGCCGGCCGCCGGCGTGCAGCGCGCGGGACTTCGACCCGAACCTTCGACGCCACAGGGAGACTGATGTCATGACAACGGCAAGACGCAAAGGCTGGAAACTCGTCTGGCGCGACGAATTCGAGGGCCACGAGGTCGACCGCAGCAAGTGGGACTTCGACCTCGGCAACGGCTTCTACGACTACAAGAACCATGTCTGGATTCCGGGCTGGGGCAACGAGGAGCTGCAGTACTACACGCACGAGCCCGAGAACGTCACGGTCAAGGACAGCCTGCTGACCATCCGCGCCGTGAAGGCTTCGCTGCACGGCTGCGGCTATACCTCGGCACGGCTGAAGACGCGCCAGCGCGACGGCACGCCGCTGTTCAGCAAGCTCTACGGCCGCTTCGAATTTCGCGCCAAGGTGCCCTGGGGCAAGGGCCTGTGGCCGGCGCTGTGGATGCTGCCGCAGGACGACGCCTACGGCGGCTGGGCGGCCAGCGGCGAGATCGACCTGATGGAGATCGTGGGCGAGAAGCCGCACGAAGTGCTCAACAGCATCCACTATGGCTCCACCTACCCCAAGCGCACGCTGCACACGCACGTGCATCCGCTGCCCGGCGGCAGCACGGTGTCGGACTGGCATGTCTACGCCGCGGAGTGGGAGCCGGGCGAGATCCGTTTCTTTGTGGACGACGTGCACACCTCGACCGAGAGTTTCTGGTGGAGCTGCAGCAATAGCAAAGACGGCCTCGGCCTGGAGGCCACGCGCGCCAGCGAGCTCAACCCCTGGCCGGCGCCGTTCGACCAGCCGTTCTACCTGCTCATGAACGTGGCCGTGGGCGGCAACTTCCCCGGCACGCCGAACGACGAGACGAAATTCCCGGCCGAGATGGTCGTGGACTACGTGCGCGTCTACGACAGGATCGGCGGCTATGGCGAACCCAGGCCGCGCGGCCCGGGCCGTTTTCCCTGGCAGAAGACGCGCTGAGCGGCCCTCCATCCTTGACCTGGAGAAACACATGTCCAAGAACCCAGCCGTCCCGACCGGAAGCGGCGCCTCGAAGCCTTCCGCGCAGCACCATGCAGAAGGCCCCACCGGCACGGCCGCGTCGGCTGCAACGGCGGCCGAGCCGGCACTGTCGCCCCAGGAGCAGGCCGCACTGGCCAGCGAATTCCAGTCGGTCCTGCAAGCCGGCGTGCACGGCCTGTGCTTCAGCCCCTACCTGGAAGGCCAGAAGCCGGGTGACCGGATCGGCGAGGACCAGATCCGCGAGCGGCTCGAGATCGTGCGTCCACACACCCGCTGGGTGCGCAGCTTCTCGTGCACCGACGGTCACGAGCACACGCCGCGCATCGCGCACGAACTCGGCATCAAGACGCTGGTCGGCGCCTGGCTGGGCACCGACCGCGGGATCAACGAACGCGAACTGCAGGGCGTCATCGAGGTGGCGCAGGCTGGTCACGCCGATATCGTGGCCGTGGGCAACGAGGTGCTGCTGCGCGAGGACCTGTCGGAGGACGAACTGCTGGCCGCCCTCCAGCGCGTGAAGCAAGCCCTGCCCGGTATGCCGGTGGGTTATGTCGACGCCTACTACCTGTTCGAGAAGCACCCGCGCGTGACCGCCGCCTGCGACGTGATCCTGGCCAACTGCTACCCGTTCTGGGAAGGCTGCCCGCGCGAACGTGCCGTGGCCTACATGCAGGACATGGTCCACCGCACGGTGGCGGTGGCCGGCGGCAAGCGCGTCGTCGTCAGCGAAACCGGGTGGCCCGACCAGGGCAGCGCCTTCCACGGCGCGGTGCCCTCCGTGCAGGGGGCCATGCGCTATTTTCTGGACACCCAGCACTGGGCACAGCGCGACGGCGTGGAGGTGTTCTGGTTCGCGGCCTTCGACGAGGCCTGGAAGGTGGGCGCCGAGGGCGACGTCGGTGCCTACTGGGGCCTGTGGGACAAGGACGGCCGGCCGAAGTTCGGCTGAAACAGGGCTTCAGAAGATGCTTCGACTTCCCACCGGCCGCGCCATCTGCTATTCGGGCTACCGCCACGGCCAGAGCCCCGACAGCAAGGTCTACCCCACGGTGGAACAGATCCGCGAGGACCTGGTCATCCTGCAGCCGCACTGGCCGCTGCTGCGGCTGTATGACTGCAGCCTGCACGCCGAGCGTGTGCTCGAGATCATCCGCCACGACCGCCTGCCTTTCCGCGTCATGCTGGGCGCCTATCTCGGCGCCGAGATGAACAATTTCGGCTGCCCCTGGGGTGCCACCTACAGCGAGGAACAACTCGAGGCCGGCATCGCCGAGAACGACGCGGAGGTCGGCCGGCTCATCGCGCTGGCCCAGGCCTACCCCGACATCGTCTTCTCGGTCGCCGTGGGCAACGAGGCCACGGTCGACTGGACCGACCACTTCGTGCCGGTGCCGCGCATGATCGAGCACGTGCGACGGGTCAAGCAGGCCGTGGCGCAGCCAGTGACCTTCTGCGAGAACTACGTGCCCTGGCAGCACAAGCTGCGCGACCTGGCGGCAGAACTGGACTTCATCTCGCTGCACACCTACCCGGTGTGGGAATACAAGCACGTGCACGAGGCGCTGGACTACACGCGCGACAACTACGACAGCGTGGCGCGGCTGTACCCGGGCAAGCCGGTGATCGTCACCGAGGCCGGCTGGACCACCCACTCCAACGGCCGCGGCATCGAGCCGCACAACACCTCGCAGGAGTTGCAGGCCATCTACCTGCAGGACCTGTTGCGCTGGACCGACGAGGCCGGCATCCTGTGTTTCGTCTTCGAGGCCTTCGACGAACCCTGGAAAGGCTCGCCCGACCCGCTGGAGCCCGAGAAGCACTGGGGCTTGTATACGGTGGACCGAACGCCCAAGCAGGCCGTGCCGGCTGTCGCGGGACTGGCAGGCGCCGTACCGGGTGCGCTGGGAAGCGGAATCGGCTAGTCTTCCCGCATCGCCGTGGCGCCGCCTGCCACGCCGGGGAGCCTGCGCATGAACCCGAAACCCGAGCCGCTGCACCTGCATGTGCCCGAACCCACCGGACGCCCGGGGCGCGAGACCGACTTTTCCTACCTGCACGTGTCGAGCGCAGGTGCGGTGCGCAAGCCCGCCATCGACGTTGCCGCCGTCGATACCGCCGACCTGGCCCATGCGTTGGTGCGCGTGCTCGACGACGAAGGCCGCGCCGTCGGGCCCTGGGCGCCGCCGCCCGACGTGCCGCTGCTGCAGCGCGGCCTGCGCGCGATGATGCGAACGCGCGCCTTCGACGCCAAGATGTTCATCGCCCAGCGGCAGAAGAAGATCTCGTTCTACATGCAGTGCCTGGGCGAGGAGGCCATCGCCACCGCGCACGCGCTGGCCCTGCGCGACGGCGACATGTGTTTTCCCACCTACCGCCAGCAGGGCCTGCTGCTGGCGCGCGACGATGTCCCGATGGCCGAGCTGATCTGCCAGCTGATGAGCAATGCGCGCGACCCGCTCAAGGGCCGCCAGCTGCCGGTGATGTATTCGTACAAGCGCGCCGGCTTCTTCTCCATCAGCGGCAACCTGGCCACGCAATTCATCCAGGCGGTGGGCTGGGGCATGGCCTCGGCCATCAAGGGTGACACGAAGATCGCCTCGGCCTGGATCGGCGACGGCGCCACCGCCGAGGCCGACTTCCACACCGCGCTGACCTTCGCCCACGTCTACCGCGCGCCGGTGATCCTGAACGTGGTCAACAACCAGTGGGCCATCTCGACCTTCCAGGCCATCGCCGGCGGCGAGGGCACCACCTTCGCGGCGCGCGGCGTGGGCTGCGGCATCGCCTCGCTGCGCGTCGACGGCAACGACTTCCTGGCCGTGCTGGCGGCGTCGCGCTGGGCGGCCGAACGCGCGCGCAGCAGCCTGGGGCCGACGCTGATCGAGTGGCTCACCTACCGCGCCGGTGCGCATTCCACCTCCGATGACCCTTCGCGCTACCGCCCGGCCGACGAGGCGCAGCGTTTTCCGCTGGGCGACCCGATCGTGCGGCTGAAGCAGCACCTGATGGGGTTGGGCGCCTGGTCGGACGAGGAACACGAACGCGTGCGCAGGGAACTCGAAACCGAAGTCGCCGCCGCGATGAAGGAAGCCGAAACCTTCGGCGGCACGCTCATCGACGGCCACGTGCCGCCGCTGGAAACCATGTTCGAGGGTGTCTACAAGGACATGCCGGCGCACCTGCACGAGCAGCTGCGCCAGGCCCGCGAAAGACTGATGTCATGACCCGCATGACCATGATCCAGGCCCTGCGCTCCGCGATGGACGTGATGCTGGAGCGCGACCCCAACGTGGTGGTCTACGGCCAGGACGTCGGCTACTTCGGCGGCGTCTTTCGTTGCACCGAAGGGCTGCAGGCCAAGTACGGCACCTCGCGCGTGTTCGACGCGCCCATCTCGGAAGGCGGCATCGTCGGCTCGGCCATCGGCATGGCGGCCTATGGCCTGCGGCCGGTGGTGGAGGTGCAGTTCGCCGACTATTTCTACCCCGCCTCGGATCAGATCGTTTCCGAGGCGGCGCGGCTGCGCTACCGCTCGGCGGGC
>JALORV010000447.1 GCA_025458735.1 Burkholderiaceae bacterium
AGGTCCGTATGCGCTGTACGGCGACGCGGTGGTCGATGCCTGCGTCGCGCAGCGCACGCACTATGCGGACATCACCGGCGAGACGGTCTGGGTGCGGCGTGTGATCGATCGCCATCATGCGCGAGCGGCACGCGAGGGCACGAAGATCGTGCCGTTCTGCGGCTTCGACTCGGTGCCGTCGGATCTCGGTGCGCTGCTGGCGGCGCGCGCGGTGCAGCGTGCCTTCGGTGCGCCCTGCGTCGAGGTCCGGGCGTACTTCCAGATGATGGGCGGCTTCAACGGCGGCACGCTGGCCTCCAACACGCACCGCTACGAGGCTCGTGTGGTCCGGCGCAGCGCGGCGCTGCAGGCGGCGTGGAAGACGCCGTACGGTCCGGGCTTCCACTACCAGGAGTATGCGAAGTGCAGCCCGCCGCTGGCGGCGGCCAAGGCCGCTGCGCTGGCGGTGGCGCTGCGCGGCTTCGACGCGGCGATGACGCTGGCACCGGCTCGCGCGCTGATCGGCAAGGCGGTGCCGAAGCCGGGCGAAGGGCCGTCGGAGCGCGCGATGGTGCGCGGCTGGTTCCGCACGGAACTCGTCGGCTGCACGGCGGATGGCCGCAGCGCGCGCGTGCGCATCGCCTATCGCGGCGATCCGGGCAATCGCGCGACGCTGCGCATCCTGTGCGAAAGCGGCCTCGCGCTCGCCTTCGATGGCGCGAAGCTGCCCGGCGGTGCGCAGCGCGGCGGCGTGCTGACGCCGGCCACGGCGCTTGGAGACGCGCTGGTGCCGCGCCTGCGCGCGGCCGGCTTCGAGATCACCGTCGCAGACTGAACGTGCGGCTGGCGCCGGCGCCAGCCGCAGCCCTTCCGTTAACGCAGGCCCCTACGCAGCGACCGCGCCCCGCATCGACACGGCCGACCGCAGTTCGCGCCGCAGGATCTTGCCGATGTTGGTCTTCGGCAGCGGCTCGCTGCGGAACTCGACCAGCTTCGGCACCTTGTAGCCGGTCAGGTGCTTGCGGCAGTGCTCGAGCAGTTCGGCCTCGGTGAGCGCCGGGTCCTTCTTCACGACCACCACCTTGACCGCCTCGCCCGCGCGCTCGTCGGGCTCGCCGACCGCAGCGACTTCGAGCACGCCCGGATGCAGCATGACGACGTCCTCGACCTCGTTCGGGAACACCTTGAAGCCGGACACGATGATCATGTCCTTCTTGCGGTCGGTGATCTTGAAGCGGCCGGCTTCGTCCATGAAGCCCATGTCACCCGTGCGGAACCAGCCATCGGCGGTGAAGACCTTCGCAGTTTCTTCCGGCCGCTGCCAGTAGCCCTTCATCACCTGCGGTCCGCGGATGGCGATCTCGCCCACCTCGCCCACCGCCAGCTCGCGGCCGTCGTCGTCGAGGATCGCCGCCTCGGTCGACGGAATCGGCACGCCGATGTTGCCGCTCCACTCCTCGATGTTGAGCGGGTTGGAGATTGCGATCGGCGAGGTCTCGGTGAGGCCGTAGCCCTCGATCAGCGGCACGCCGGTGGCGGCCTTCCACTTCTGCGCGACCGCGCGCTGCACCGCCATGCCGCCGGCGGCGCAGATCTTCAGCGCGTGCAGGTTGAGTTCGCTGAAGCCCGGCGCGTTCAACAGGCCGTTGTAGAGCGTGTTCACGCCGATCATCGCGGTCACCGGCGTCTTCTTCAGCAGCT
Source organism: Burkholderiaceae bacterium (assembly GCA_025458735.1). The sequence goes on from JALORV010000447.1 coordinate 1,681, forward strand.
GGACGAAGGCCGGCATGTCGCGCGGGTTGGTCACCAGGATGATGTGCGCGCCGATCTTCATGAACACCAGGTTCACGGTCAGCGCGAACACGTGATACAGCGGCAGCGGAATCAGCGTCGTTTCCTTGCCGTCGAGCAGGTCGCGCGCGATCCACGGTGCCACCTGCTGCAGGTTCGCGACCAGGTTGCCCTGCGTCAGCATCGCGCCCTTGGCCACGCCGGTGGTGCCGCCGGTGTACTGCAGGAAGGCGAGGTCGGTCGGGCCGATCGCGACGTCTTCCAGCGCCTCGGTAAAGCCGATCGTCTGCGCCAGGTGCCAGGTCGGCACCATTTTCTTCACGTGCTTGACGACCAGGTTCGTCAGCATCCGCTTGAACGCCGGGAACATGTCGCCGATCTGCGTCGTGATGACCGTGCGCACCGGCGTGCGGGCGATCACCTCTTCCAGCGTGTGCGCGAAGTTCTCCAGCACGACGATGGCGGTGGCGCCGGAGTCCTTGAGCTGGTGCTCGAGCTCGCGCGCCGTATACAGCGGGTTGGTGTTTACCACCACCACGCCGGCCCGCTGCGCGCCGAACAGCGCAATCGGGTACTGCAGCAGATTGGGCAGCCCAGCCGGTCGCCCTTCTTCAGGCCCGCCACCTTCTGCAGGTAGGCGGCGAAGTCGCGGCTCAGCGCGTCGAGTTCGCGATAGCTGATCGACACGCCCATGTTGCCGTAGGCGGGCAGGTCGGCGAAGCGCTGGCAGCTGGTGGCAAGGATGTCCTTCAGTGACGCGAATGCATGCACGTCGACGTCGGCCGGGATGCCCGGCGGGTACTGCTTCAGCCAGATCCGTTCCATCGTGGTCTCCTGCGTCGGTTCCT
>JALORV010000061.1 GCA_025458735.1 Burkholderiaceae bacterium
GCTGCAGCACGGCTGCTGTGTCCAGCGGCTTGACGAAGCGCATGTCGACGACGGTGGCGCCGAGTTCCTCGCCGACGGCCATCGCTGTGTCGAGCATCGAGCCGAACGAAAGCAGGGCGATGCGTTTGCCGGCACGACGCTGCCGTGAGATGCCGATCGGCAGCGTCCGTGGCGCAGCCTCGGGGTCGAAGGCGCCGGCGGCGCAGCGCGGATAGCGCACCGCGCAGGGCCCGTCGTGTGCCAGTCCGGTGGCCAGCATGTCGCGCAGTTCGTTGCCGTCGCTCGGTGCCATCACGACCATGTCGGGGACACAGCGCAGGTAACTGAGATCGAGGCTGCCGTTGTGGGTGGCGCCATCCGGGCCGACCAGGCCGGCACGATCGATGGCAAACAGCACAGGCAGCTTCTGCAGCGCGACGTCGTGCACCAGCTGGTCGAAGGCGCGTTGCAGGAAGGTCGAGTAGATCGCCACCACCGGCCGCATGCCCTGGACGGCCATGCCGGCCGCGAGGGTGACGCTGTGCTGTTCGGCGATGCCGACATCGACGTAGCGGTCCGCGAAGCGTTGCGAGTACTGCACCAGGCCGGAGCCTTCGCGCATCGCCGGCGTGATGGCCACGACGCGCGCATCCGCGGCGGCCGCCCGGCACAGCCACTGGCCGAACACCTCGGTGTAGGTCGGCGCGGCCGGCGCGGCCGGCTTGGTGCCGACGCGCGGGTCGAACGGCGTCACGGCGTGGTATTTCACCGGCTCGGCGGCCGCGCGCGCGTAGCCGTGACCCTTGTTCGTGATCACGTGCAGCAGGCGCGGGCCGCGGACGTCCCGCATCGACTGCAGCGCCGCGAGCAGCCGCGGCAGATCGTGGCCGTCGACCGGCCCCGCGTAGCGCAGGCCCAGCTGCTCGAAGATCGTGGCCGGTCCTGCGCCGTCGGTGCCGGTCGCGCCGGCGCAGTCGACCAGCGCCCGGCAGTACTCCGACAGCGCGCCGACGTTCGGCGAAATCGACATCCGGTTGTCATTGAGCACGACCAGCAGGTCGGCGTCGCTGGCTCCGGCGTGGTTCAGCGCCTCGAAGGCGAGCCCGGCCGTCATGCCGCCGTCGCCGATCACCGCCACCGCGCGCGCGTCCCTGCCGAGCTGCGCATTGGCCAGCGCCATGCCGAGTGCGGCGCTGATCGAGGTGCTCGAGTGGCCGGCGCCGAAGGCGTCGTACCGGCTCTCGTCGCGCCGCAGGAAGCCGGCCAGCCCGCCGCGCCGGCGCACCGTTGTCAACCGGTCGCGGCGACCGGTCAGGATCTTGTGCGGGTAGCACTGGTGGCCGACGTCCCACACGATCGCATCGCGCGGCGTGTCGAACACATAATGCAGCGCGACCGTCAGCTCGACCGTGCCGAGGCCGGCGGCGAAGTGACCGCCGCTCGTGGCGACGCAGTCGACCAGGTGCGCGCGCACTTCGTCGGCGAGTTGCGGCAGATCCTCGCGCGCCAGCCGGCGCAGGTCGTCCGGACTGTCGATCGTCGCCAGCAGCGAGCGATTTGTCGGCAGTGCGCCGCAACCCTCAAGCGCGGCGCGCGACACGGCCAGCGTCATCGGATCGAGCGGCGCGTTCATGGTTCGGCCTTCAGCGGCAGGGCGGCAGCACAGGGCGCAGGCGGCACCGCAGCGTCCGGCTGCCGCGCCCGCATGGCCCACTGCCACAGCGCGTCGAGCGGCACCGGCAGCACCAGAAACAGGTGCTCGATCGCGGCCAGCGCGAGCAGGGTGGCCAGCAGCAGCTGCGCGGTGGCCTGGAAGGGCGTCGCTTCCGGCGCCAGCGCCGTCACCGTGAGCAGCAGCGCGAGCCCGCCGGAGAGCAGCACGCTGAACGGCAGCAGCGGATTCATGGGACGCCGGCGGAAGTAGCCCTTGAGGTAATGCAGATGCTCCGGCAGCAGCGACTCGCCAAGGTTGCGCACGCCGAGAAACAGGTTCAGCTTGGCGCTCTGGCGCATCACCCACAGCGCCACGTAGGTCCACAGCCCGACAAGATTGGCGCCGCCCCACGTCAACGCGATGACCAGCGCGCCGCCGGCGAGCAGCGCCAGTTCATGATGCAGCAGCGCATGGACGCCATGCAGGAAGTGACGCCAGCCGCGGCAGCCGGGCGCGCAGGCCTGCTTGCGCGGCCCCGTGACGAATCCCATCAGGAAGGCCATTTCCTGCCACGCCCAGATCATCAGGCCAGCGGCGAAGGCGGCGTAGGCGCCTGCCACCGTAGTGTCGTCGCGCGTGAGGTAGAGCGTGGCCAGCGCCACCAGCGCCAGCAGCGAGGCCGCGGCCAGGCTGTACCGGTAAGTCGAGCGCGGCCGGCCGTCGAGATACAGGATCGCGCCGGTGGCGAGCCACCAGGCCAGCAGTGCGACGAGCACGGGCAGCGCGATGGCGGACATCGATGTCACCAGGCCGGCGCCACCCTGACCTGCTGCGGCAGTTCGTTCGGTACCGTCGGCAGCAAATAAAGGCGGGCGAACGTCAGCGCAGCCGCGGCGCCGTAGCCCAGGCGCTTCAGCCCGCCGACGATGCCGCCCTGCTGCTTCGCGCGCTCGGCGCCCTGCGCCAGGCGGAACAGGCGGTCCATGCCGGCGCGGAAGGCCGGATGATCGATGTCGAGCGTCAGCGGAAAGACCTGTTTGCTGATCTCGCTGGTGATGCGGAACACCGTGTAGTCGTACTCGCTCGACTCCAGCCCCATCGCCTGATGCAGCATCGGCCGCATGTGGTCGCGCACGTACATCGTCGCGTACACCGCCAGCAGGAAGAAGCGGATCCACAGCGTGTTGCCGCCAGTGAGCAGGCCAGGGTTCGCACGCATGATCAGCGCGAAGCTCTCTCCGTGGCGGAACTCGTCGTTGCACCAGCGCTCGAACCAGCGAAAGATCGGATGAAAGCGCTTGTCCGGATGGCGCTCGAGCTGGCGGTAGATCGTGATGTAGCGCGCATAGCCGATCTTCTCCGACAGGTAGGTGGCGTAGAAGATGTACTTCGGCTTGAAGTAGGTGTACTTCTTGGTGCGCTTGAGCCCGCCGAGATCGACGCCGAGGCCGTAGTCCTTCAGTGACTGGTTGATGAAGCCGGCGTGGCGGCTCTCGTCGCGCGCCATGTAGGTCATCAGCGCCTTGATGTCGGGATTGCTGACGTTCTTCTTGATCTCGTTGTAGAGCACGCAGCCGGAGAACTCCGAGGTGATGGAGCTGATCAGGAAATCGATGAATTCCTGCTTCAGTGCCGGCGGCAGCTCGCGCAGCTCGGCCGCGAACTCGGCGGTGCGCTGGAAGTGATCGTGGTTGTTGTCGCCTTCGTACTCGGCCAGCATCGCGTCCCACTCGGCGCGCAGCGGCGACACGTCGATGCGGTCCATGGCGGCGAAGTCGGTCGTGTAGAAGCGCGGGCTGAGCAGGTTGCTGACACGCGCCTTGCTGGTCGCTTCGTCGGAGTTGGCGGGCAGTGCGGCTTCCATCGGATCTCCTTACGGTCCGGCGCGGGCTAGCGCGCCGCCGTGGTTTCGCTCATGAGGCGCGCGAAGGCACCGGCATTGCTGGGCCCGAAGGCCTTCAGGTCGATGCGCTGGCCGGTGGCCGAGTCAGCCAGCACGAGCCGGCCGTCGCCCGTGGTCTGCAGCAGGAACACGGGCTCGGCGCCGATGCCCTGGCGCTTGCGGTCGCGTGCCAGCGAACGCAGCGTCACGCGCACGAAGCCGCCTTCGCCGGGCTCGAGCACCGCCACCGTTCGCGTGCTGGCGGCATCGATCACGTCGACGCCGCCGTCGGAGCGGTCGGCAAAGCGCAGCGCGCGCTCGCGTTCGACCGGCGCCGGCGCATGGGCAACGGTTCCGACGCCGGTCCAGCGCACGGTGGCGGCGGCAGCGAGCGTGACGATGGCGAGTGCGGCGGCAGCCAGCAGTGGCGCCGGCGGAATCGGATGATCGGCAAACGGGTCGCTCATGCGGGTCTCCGGGTCAGGCCGGCACGCCGGCTTCCTCGTGCGACGGACGGTGCTCGGTCGGCGCGGCGGCGCGCGCGGGCAACGCGGCCATCACCGCCGGCAGCGCGATACCGCCCGTGAGTGCCAGCCGGTCGGCCAGCAGCGTGGCCACCAGCGCCGACTGCGGCAACGCACGCAGCATCGGCTGCGGATGGGCCAGGTGCCAGGGCCGCACATGTGGCCACAGGTGCAGGTAGGCCAGCCGCACGTCCGACTTGAGCGCCAGTGCGATGTCGCCGCTGCCATCGGGCGCGGCCTTCAGCGCCGCCGCCTCGATGCCGCTGAAGGGAATGTTGACGAAGATCGGCATGGCGACGCCGACCCGCATCACGATGCGCTGCGTGGTGATGGCGTAGATCGTGGTGCGGCCGGCCAGCCAGGCAAAGCCCGCGAGCAGCCCGAGGGCGAGCAGCGCCATCACGCCGAGCACCGCGGTGGCGCCGAGCGAGTCGGCCAGCGCCCGGCCGTCGGCCAGCGCGGTGGTCAGCTGCCAGCCGAGCAGCAGCGCGAAGTACAGCGCGAACTTGCGCACATGCAGCGCCGTGCGGGCCAGCACGCGCCAGTCGGGCGCGCCCTGCCACAGCACGCGCTCGCCCGCCGGCAGCGGCTCGTTGATGCCGCGGATGCGCTCGCCGTCGTCAGCCATGAAGGCAGCAGTCCGGGCGGCGGAGTTCACAGCAGCGGCTCCGCGCGATCGGCCGAGGCGTACAGCGTGCCGCCGCCGTAGTAGGCGCAGATCCGGTCTTCCTCCAGCCGCGTGACCTGATCGGGATTGCGCAGTCCGGGCACGCCGGTGAACTGATGGCCGTAGATCGAACGTACCGCGACGCTGCGCTCGCCGACCCTGGCGAAGTTCGAGGGCAGCAGCACGCGCCGCGCCGCACTGCCCGTGCCGACCTCGACTTCGTAGTAGCGGATCAGCTCTTCCGAAAGATCGACCCAGATGTCGCGCACGACGCCGCCGGGGACGCCATCGCCGCCGATGACCGGCTTGCCGCGCGGATCCGGATCGCCGGAGGCGACGCTGTGATCGGTGGCCACGCGCAGCGGCACGATGCGCGGATCGCCGTGCACCGTCAGGTCCGGGGTGTCGGAGCGCAGCGCATACGACGCCGGCCCGACGCCGTCGAGCATCGGATTGCCGGTCGGCTCGAGCGGCGCGCCGGGATGGCCGGCGGTCGGCCGAGCCGCGATTGCGCGCTCAGCCTCGGCGCGCGGCGCCTGCACTTCGCCGCCGTGCGCGAGCTTGTAGGTCTTGGGCGACGGCACCGCCGGGAAGCCCTGCACCGCCACGCGGCTGTTGCTGCGGTCGGACAGCAGCGGATAGCCCTCGCGCTTGTTCTCGCGATGCAGGTACCAGATGAGTCCGGCAAAGAAGATCCAGAAGGCGTACAGCACGAGCTGTGCGACATCGATATAGCCAGTGATGGCTCCGGTGGGCATGGCGTCCTCCGCGACGTGGTGAGGTGAGGGACTCGGTGAGTGGGGCAGTCGGTTTGAGCGTCTGTGTCAGGGTCGGTCGAAACGTCTGCGGGCTAGCCGGGGAACTCGGCCAGTCCGAAGGATTGCGCGCGGCTGCCGGCCGGCACGGCGCGCCGGCTTACCAGCGGCCCGATGGCGATCAGCGTCAGGAACAGCAGCAGCAGTTCGAACTGGTAGACGAAGCCGTAGCCGACCGCACTCGAGGTCAGTGTCGGACCGCGACGTCGCGCAGCGCGCCGCCCAGCGCGATCGCAACGCCCGCCGCGGTCGCCTGCACTGCGCCCCAGGCACCGAGCGCGAGTCCGGTGGCGTCTTCGAGTTCGATGCCCATCGCTGCCGTCAGCGTGCCGACGGCAAACAGGCCGCCGCCGAATCCGATCAGTACGGTGCCGCCACGGAACAGCAGCGGCGACTCCAGTGGTGCGGCGAAGATGACCGCGGCGAAGGCGAACAGTCCGGCGGTGGCGCCGTAGGCAGCCAGCCGGCAGGGGTCGAGCCCGCGGGACAGCACGCGCGCGGCCAGCGCAAAGGCGGCCAGCGCGCCCGCGGCGAGCAGCGCAGTGAGCGCAGTGGTGGCGCTGACCGACAGGCCGAGGATCTCGCCGCCGTAGGGTTCGAGCACGATGTCCTGCATGTTGAACGCCGCGGTGCCGAGCGCGACCGCCACCAGGAAGCGGCGCGCGCGCGGCACCTGCATCAACCGCGCCCATGACGCGGCGAACGTCGGCCGCAGGCGGTCATGCGCGGTGCGCGCCGGGTCGCGCGCTTCCTGCTGCCACAGCGCGATCACGTTGAGCACCACCGTCAGCAGGGCGGCTCCCTGGATCACCTGGATCAGTCGCAGCGGCGTGAAGTCGGCCAGCAGCAGGCTGAAGACGAAGCCGCTGCCGATCATGCCGGCGAGCAGCATCACGTACATCAGTGCCACCACGCGCGGGCGCGCCGCAGCCGGCGCCAGGTCGGTAGCCAGCGCGAGGCCGGCGGTCTGCGTCGTCTGCAGCCCGGCGCCGACCAGCAGGAAGGCGAGCGCCGCGCCGAGCTGGCCCACCCACACCGGTCCGTGGCCGGAGCCCGACAGCACCAGCAGCGCGAACGGCATGATCGCCAGCCCGCCGAACTGCAGCAGCGTGCCGAGCCATAGATAGGGCACGCGTCGCCAGCCGAGGAAGGAGCGGTGGGTGTCGGAGCGATGGCCGATCAGTGCGCGGAACGGGGCGGCCACCAGCGGCAGCGACACCATCAGCGCCACCAGCCACGCCGGTACGGCCAACTCGACGATCATCACGCGGTTCAGCGTGCCGACCAGCAGGGCCGTGGCCATGCCGACGGCGACCTGGAACAGCGACAGCCGCAGCAGCCGCGTCAGCGGCAGCTCCGCGCTGGCCGCATCGGCGAACGGCAGGAAGCGCGGACCGAGCAGGGTCCAGGCGGCAGCGAGGCCGAGCCGGCGCTTCATCGGCGGGCCAGCTCCATCGCCTGCGAAATGTAGAAGCTGCTGACGACCCGCTGGCTGCGGCCGGGCTGCCACCCGGCCAGCTCGGCCTGTGCCCGCAGGCCGCTGCCCAGCGCGCGCTCCGACACCGGCTCGATCATCGGCGCGCGCTCGGTGCGCGGGAACCACTGACCGACCGCATGCATGGCGGTCAGGAACACGGTGCGCGGCGCGAAGGTGAAGACCATCGACTGCGTGGTGCGCGCGGCCAGCGCGCCCAGCACGCGCACCATGTCCGTGGTGTCGTAGTGGATCAGCGAGTCCATCGCCACCACGTGATCGAACTCGCCGAGCGTCGGGTCGAGCAGGTCGCCGACACGAAAGTCGATGTGGCCCTCGCCCAGCAGGTGCGGCTGCCGCTCGCGCGCCAGTCCGACCAGCGTCGGCGACAGGTCGATCGCGGTGACCGCCGCGCCGCGGCGCGCCACTTCGACGGCGAGCGCGCCGGTACCGCAGCCGGCATCGAGCACGCGCCGGCCGCGCAGATCGGTCGGCAGCCACGACATCAGCGTGCGCCGCATCTCGTCGCGGCCCGCGCGCACCGTGGCGCGGATGCCGCTCACCGGTGCATCGGAGGTCAGGCGCTTCCAGGCCTCGACCGCGGTGCGGTCGAAATACTGCTCCAGCTCGCCGCGGCGGGCGGCGTAGCGGTCGGTTGGCGTGGCAACGGCGGCCATGGTCGCGCTCCTCAGTCCCTTGTTCTCAGTCCGCAGTTCTCAGTCAAAACCCAGCAGGTCAAAGATGTCGCGGTCCTTCATCGGCGCCACCACCAGCGGATCGGTGCCGGCCCACAGCTGCGCCGCCAGCCGCAGGTACTCCTGCTGCACGGCGTCGACCTCGGGCGAACTGTCCATCTCGAACAGCGTCGCCTTCTTCAGGCGGCTCTTGCGGATGACGTCGAGCGCCGGGAAGCGCGCCATCGTCTGCAGGCCGACGACGTTGTTGAACTTGTCGATCTGGTCGGTGGCATCCGAGCGGTTGGCGATCACGCCGCCGATGCGCACGTCGTAGTTCTTCGACTTCGCCAGGATCGCGCCAAGAATGCGGTTCATCGCAAACACCGAGTCGAAGTCGTTGGCGGTGACGATCAGCGCGCGGTCGGCGTGCTGCAGCGGCGCAGCGAAGCCGCCGCAAACGACGTCGCCCAGCACGTCGAAGATCACCACGTCGGTGTCCTCGAGCAGGTGGTGCTCCTTCAGCAGCTTCACGGTCTGCCCGACCACATAGCCGCCGCAGCCGGTGCCGGCCGGCGGACCGCCGGCCTCGACACACATCACGCCGTTGTAGCCCTCGAAGACGAAGTCCTCGGTACGCAGTTCCTCGGCGTGAAAGTCGGCCTGCTCGAGCACGTCGATCACCGTCGGCACCAGCCGCTTGGTCAGCGTGAAGGTCGAGTCATGCTTCGGGTCGCAGCCGATCTGCAGCACGCGCTTGCCGAGCTTGGAAAACGCCACCGAGAGGTTCGACGAGGTGGTGCTCTTGCCGATGCCGCCCTTGCCGTACACGGCGAACACCTTGGCCTTGCCGATCTTCAGGTTGGGGTCGAGCTGCACCTGCACGCTGCCCTCACCATCGGGGCGTTTCGGCAGGCTGCGCCTCAGTTCGCGCAGCGGCACACTGACAACGTCGTTCATGCGGGCATCCCTATTCCGACCCCTTCCAGGCGGTCTTCGAGTTCATCGCTGGCGGCCCGCAGCGCGTCGAGTGTGGCGGCATCCGGATTCCAGTAGCGGCGCGAGTGCGCCTCGAGCAGCCGGCTGGCAACCTTGGCCGAGGCCGTCGGGTTCAGCCGCGCCAGCCGCTCGCGCATTTCGGCATCGAGCATGAAGGTGCTCGAGATCTGCTGGTACACCCACGGCGCCACCTGGCCGGTGGTGGCCGACCAGCCCATCGTGTTGGTGACCTGCACCTCGATCTGGCGCACGCCCTCGTAGCCGTGCTCGAGCATGCCCTCGTACCACTTGGGGTTCAGCGTGCGCGTGCGGGTCTCGAGCGCCACCTGCTCGGCCAGCGTGCGGACCTTGGCGTCGCCGCTGGTCTGGTCGCTGATGTAGACCGGCACCTCTTCGCGACGGGCGCGCTTGACCGCCCGGCTGATGCCGCCGAGCGTGTCGAAGTAGTGATCGACGGTGGTGATGCCGATCTCGACCGAGTCGAGGTTCTGGTAGGCGAGCGCGACGTCGCCGAGCGCGCTGGCCAGCAGCTCGGTCTGCTGCAGCGGCCGCCCGGAGCGGCCGTAGGCGAAGCTCTTGCGACGGGAGTAGGTCTCGGCCAGTTCGTCCTCGGCTTCCCAGCAGCTGGCATCGATCAGGTGGCTGACGTTGGCACCATAGGCGCCGTCGGCGTTGGAGAACACGCGCAGCGCGGCGGTCTCGAGGTCGCAGCCGTGCTGCTGCTGGTAGGCGAGCGCGTGCTTGCGCACGAAGTTGGCGGCCGGCGGCTCGTCGGCAGAGGCCGCCTGGAAGGCGGCATCGGCCAGCAGCTTGATCTGCAGCGGCAGCAGGTCGCGGAAGATGCCCGACAGCGTCATCACGACGTCGATGCGCGGCCGGCCCAGCTCGGCGAGCGGGATCAACCTGGCGCCGGCCAGCCGCCCGTAGCTGTCAAAGCGCGGCGCCGCGCCCATCAGCGCCAGCGCCTGCGCGATTGGCGCGCCCTCGGTCTTCAGGTTGTCGGTGCCCCACAGCACCAGTGCGACCGACTCCGGCAGTCCGTGGCCGTCGGTGGCGTGGCGGTCGAGCAGCCGCTGCGCCTGGCGCGCGCCGTCGGCGACTGCAAAGGCGCTGGGGATGCGGAAGGGATCGAAGCCGTGCAGGTTGCGGCCGGTCGGCAGCACCTGCGGCGTGCGCAGCAGGTCGCCGCCCGGCGCCGGCCGCACGAAGCGCCCGTCGAGCGCGTGCAGCAGGGCCGGCAGTTCATGGTCGGTGGCGAGCTGGCGATCGGTTTGAGCCAGCGCCTGCAGCAGGGCGAGCGTGCCGTCTTCGCTGGTGCCCGCGAGGGCCGCCGCGGCTTCCGGCGT
>JALORV010000448.1 GCA_025458735.1 Burkholderiaceae bacterium
GCGCGCGGCGTAGGAGTCGGCCAGTGCGGTGAACTCGAATGCCGCCACGCGCGTCAGGTCCTTGCGCCAGCCGGTGATCTGCGCGGACTGCCCGCGCGCGAGGACGTAGCCGGCCTGGTCGTGCGCCGCGGTTTCGCCGCTGACCACGTTCACGCCGTCGACCGACACCACGGCCAGCGCCCGACCGCCGCTGCGGTTGCCGAGGGCGACCGCGTAGCGCGCGCCCGGCCGGCCCGGCACCCACCAGCGGCCGCTGTGCCAATAGACCGGCAGGGTCTGCCCGGTGGCGCGATCCATCACCTGCACGTCGATCAGCGAGCCGACGGCGTAGGTTGGCAGCGAGAGGCAAAGCAGGGCAGCGGCGGCGATCCAGCGGGTCAGCATCGGGGTCTCCTGGGTGGTTCCGATGCACTGGAAACGCTGCTTCGGAGACAATGGGGTTAACCGGCTCCGTCCGCCGGTCTGTCTGCCCAATCGCCCGCCAGCCTGCCCAGCCGCCAACCTGCCCACCCGCCCGCCGTGGCGCCAATGACCCGCCCGTCGATGCACGACCTGCCGACTTTGCTGCGCTCGCACCGCTCGATCCGTCGCTATCTGCCGACACCGATCGCGCCTGCGCTGATCGAGGAAGTCTGCGCCGACGCGGTCGCCGGCGGATCTTCGTCGGGCAACCTGAACAGTGTCTCGATCGTGCTGACGCGCGACCCCGAGGCGCCTGTACGAGCTGCACCTCGAGCAACCGATGGTGCTCGAGGCGCCGCTGGTCATGACCTTCTGCGCCGACTGGTTCCGCACGCGCGAGTGGCTGCGGCAGCGCGGCGCGCGCGACAACTTCAACAACCTGCTCGGCTACCACGTCGCCGCCTACGACGCGATGATCGTCGCGCAGAACGTCTGCCTCGGCTTCGAGGCGCGCGGCCTCGGCATCTGCTACATGGGCACGACGCTGTATTCCCTGCCCGAACTGGTCGAGTTCCTGCAACTGCCCGAGACCGTCGTGCCGGTGACGTCGATCGTCGTCGGCCATCCCGCCGAGGATCCCGCCAAGCGCGACCGCCTGCCGGTCGGTGCGCTGCTGCACGACGAGACCTATCACCGCCCGGCGCCGCAGGAGATCGACGCGACCTATGCCGAGCGCGAAGTCCGCGGCTGGCAGCGTTACATGTCGGTGCCGGAGATCAAGGTGGAAATCGAGGCCGCCGGCATCACCTCGCTGGCGCAGTTCTACACGTCGAAGATCAAGTACGACCCCGACTACTTCACGTCGAAGTCAGCGGCGATCCACGCCCTGCTCGCGCAGCAGGGCTTCATTCCCTGACCAGCGATGCGCTTCGAGCACCTGGTCGAGATCAACGACCCGCTGATGCCGCTGCTGCCCGAGCTGAGCCGCGCGCAGCTCTGGCGCGGGCTGGTGCTGCGGGCCGAGGACCCGACGCAGTTCATCGTCGGGCTCGAGCGGGCCACGATCGAGGCGCGGCGCGAGCTGTCGGGCGTGATGGAACTCGAGCGCACGCTCGACTACGGCAGTTTCCGCGTCCGCGACCGCGTGCGGCTGTTTCCACAGCAGCGCAGCGAGATCCACACCGCAGCGGGCGCATCTTGGCCGGCCAGCCGCATGACGATCACCATCGAAGAGCCGTCGCCGGACGCACTGTTCCTGCGTTTCGTCTATGAAGCCGAGTCGGAAGTCGCCGGCGAGGGCGGGCTCGACGAGATGACGGTGGCGCTGCGCCGGCAGGCCTACGAAGGCGCCGACCTCGATACCGTGGTGCGCATCCGCGCGCTGGCCGAGGCGGGTCGGCTCGGCTGAGCCACGCTGGCGCCAGCGTCCCGTAAGGGCCCGCGGTTACTCGCGCACTCGTTTGCTCGATGGGCCGCCGCGCTGCCCGCTGCCGGATGCGGCTGCAGGCCGGCGCTGCGCGCTCAGGCCGGCAGGCAGACGCGGCCCTCGAACAGCCGCCGTGCCGTGCGGTTGAAGCTGCCCCACAGCGCGTACCAGCCCTCGCGGTCCTTGCGCACCTCGGCCGACACCGTCAGCACGCCGGAGGGCATCGCCAGGCGGATCGGGCCGCGCCCTGGGTACCGCGCGGCCGTGTGCACCAGCGTATCCGGGATGGCGGCGGCGACCGCCACGCACAGTGATGCCGTCAGCGGCAGTGCGCGATGCGGCTGGTTGCTGGAGATCATGCGTACCGCGAGATCCGCGGCGTCTTCGCCGAGCGTCTCGCCGTCGAGCGTGGTCCAGGCGCGCGGCGCGGCGATCAGTCCGATCGACGGCGTGGCGGCCCGGGCCCATCGCAACCGAGGCCTGCGCGCGGATCGCCAGCAGCGCCTCCATGATGCGGGGCTCCCGCTCGATCTGCTCCGGCGTCTCGGTGCCGGTGAGCCCGAGGCTTTCGGCGCGCACGAACACGCAGGCGTTGCCGGCGTCGACCATCGACACGTCGATGCGGCCGACGCCCGGCACGTCGAGTTCCTCGATCACGTCGCTGGTCGGCAGCAGCTTGCCGGTGATGGCGCCGCCGGGCTCGAGGAAGTCGAGGCGGATCGGCGCGCCCGTGCCCGCCACGCCCGGGATGGCCAGCGGGCCGGACTGCACCGCCCGGCCGTCGCGCACCTCGAAGGTGGAATGAATGATCTTGCGGGTATTGGTGTTGTGGATGCGGATCGTCACGCGGCCGTCGGCGGCGGCGATCAGGCCCTCGTCGACCGCGAACGGGCCGATGGCCGCGCTCATGTTGCCGCAGTTGCCGCTCATGTCGACGCGGGCATCGCGGATCGACACCTGCGCGAAGGTGTAGTCGAGATCGGCATCGGCGCGCGACGGCTGGCCGACCACGCACACCTTGGAAAACGACGACAGCCCGCCGCCCATGCCGTCGATCTGGCGGCCGTTCGGGTCCGGCGAGCCCATCGCCGAACAGAACAGCGCGTCCCAGCGCGCGCGGTCGGCGGGCAGGTCGGCCGCCTTGAACATCAGTGCCTTGCTGGTGCCGCCGCGCATGAAGACGGCGGGAATGGTGCGTTCTCTCATCGG
>JALORV010000062.1 GCA_025458735.1 Burkholderiaceae bacterium
TTCAGTTCCTGCTGTGTCTTCGCCATGGCTCCGCGGGCTGAATTCGATCGGACCTGCGCGATGTTACCGGTCGGTCGCGCGACGTCTCCCGTCAGCCGAACCGGACGCGAACCGCCACCGATCTGTTGCGGAGCGTCGTTGCGTTCACGGGCGTGACTGCGCAGGCCGTGCCCGCCAAGGGCGGCGGCGGGCGGCCGGCGCGTTCGCCTTGCAGGGTCAGCACAGCAACCCCCGATCCCCATCCTTCACGTCGGGCCGGGTCGCTCAGGACGTGACGGGTTGCAGCCGCCCGCGCGTTGCGGCACCGGATGCACGATCCCTCACTGCGCCGACGAGCCGGCGCGCGGCTCGCATTGACCGTCGCGGTGTATGTGGCCTATGGTGCCGAGACCGTCAACCGGGCGCACGCTCGAGAGGAGCTGCCATGAAGATCATGAACATTGCGCGCGTCGTGCTGGTGGCGGCGATCGCCGTTCTGGGCGCGGCTCCGGCATGGGCGCAGGCGAAGGACCCTGCGCTCGAGAAACTGGTCGCCAACTGGACGGCTGCCTTCGACAAGGGCGACGCGAAGGCGCTGGCCGGCTTCTACACCGAGAACGCGGTGCGGTCCACTCGGGAGGCCGGCACGGTGATCGGCCGCACGGCCATCGAGAAGGAGTTCACCGCCAACTTCGCGGGTCCGTGGAAGGGCGCAAGGATCGCGATCACCGTCGGCAAGACGTACCCCGCAGGCGCCGGCGTCGCGGTGTCCGAGGGCACGTGGGAGGTCACGGCGACCGGCCCCGACGGCAAGCCAATGCCGCTGAAGGGCACTTACGTCAACACCATCGTCAAGAAGGCCGGCGCCTGGGTGATCGCGAGCAACGCCACCGTGCCGTCCGCGTCCGCCCCCGCGAAGTAGCCTCGCGCGCAAACGGCGGGACGCCCCGGGCCGCGCGGATCGACCCCGGCGCCGATCGAACGACGTCGGCCGCGCCCCGGCGAAGCGGGCCGGCATCCTGCGTGGCAGCGACCGGCCGAGCAGCGGAAGCTGCGAACTCTTGCATCGGTACGGCAGGACGCGAGCAGGTCATGACTATCCTTTGTGGCCGCACCGCGCACCATGCATGACCGCGCTTCTCGCTCTCTTCTCCGGCCGTTCGGTCCACAGGCGCAGGCGCTGCGCGTCGCGCCGGCCCCTGCGGCCGTCGTGCTGGCCGTGGCCCTGTCATTCGCGGCCGGCATGCCGGCGCTGGCGCAAGGGCTGCCGGCGGGCGACCGGATACGGATCGCCTATGCGCCGAAGGCAATTCACTTCAGGCACGACGACAACCACGTCGACTGGAACCACATCGTCGCTGTGGAGTGGCTGACGCCGCGCCACAAGCTCTGGGGCGCCGACCGGAGCTTGCTCGGCCTGTCGCTGTTCGACAACTCCTATGGCCAGTTCTCGCAGTCGGTGTACGGCGGCCTCGAGTGGGACTGGACCCGCGCCGGTGGCGGCGATGTCTTCCTGGCCGTCAGCGCCGGCCTGGTCCATGGCTACAAGGAGCCCTACGAGGACAAGCTGCCACTGAACAGTGCCTTGGGCGTCGGGCTGATACTGGTTCCGTCGATCGGCTGGCAACGCGAACGTCTGGGGTTGGCGGCGAGCCTGGCCGGCAGCACCATCACGCTGCGCATCAGCTACAGCTTCGGCCCCTGACGGCGGGCTCCGGTGCCGGCTGCTCAGATCAGCTTGAGCCAGATCTCGTTGCGTCGCATGAACCAGGGCACGAACGGCGCGTTGTAGCGGGAGTAGACCGGGCTACCCGTCGTACGCAGCCCTGCCGCCTCGACCCCGCGCTCCAGCTTCTGCAGGTGTTCGTTGTAGTTGCGCTCGGACCAAGTGCCCGAGTAACGGATGACAGCGAAGCGGCCACCCGCGACTTCCTTGAGTTCGACCTGCGGGTCCAGGGGTTCGGGCAAGGTCTCGAGCGTGTACTCGCTGGGCATCATGAACTGCACAACATACCCGCCGTGGGCAACGGCCTGGGTCACTGGCGCGGTCATCTCGATCCTGGCGGGAGCGGGCGCCTGCGCAACCGGCGCGGTCATCGAGATCTTCCGTTCTCCCTTGTTCTTTCCAAAGATGTAACCCGCCAGGATTCGGAAGCCTTGATTGCCTGCCTCCCCGGCCGGGCCAGGGACAAGGACCTCGGCAACGACGTACGGTGCGTACTCGCGGATCTCGAAACCGTCGTACTGGCGCACCACGGTGTACTTGGGCTCTTCGATTGCGCTGGCCATAGGAGACAACAGGCCCAGGACAAGGGCTGCGGCAACTGCGGCAAGACACCTAATGCAGTCCAGCCGGTACTTCAAGGATCCACTCATCGCGCAGGCAGTCTACGGCCCTCAGCCCACGCCCAGTGCCGGGAGAGCACGATGCTGCCGGTTGAAGGAGCAACACAGCCAGGCGCCGGGCCCGGCCGCGAGCGGGCACTGAGGCGATCCGGCTGGCTTCGGAACGGCTGCCGTTCGACGCAGTCGCCGCTCGGGACTCGCGTCAGCGGAGCACGCCGCGCAGGGTCATCAACCGAGAGTACCAACTGAAGAAAGCCAGCAGCCCCGCGATGACGGCGCTCGTGATCGCCATCTGCGGGCCCATCACGGCGCCGCCGTTCGTGAGGACGTAGGTGTAGAGGAGGCTGACGACGAACGCCGCCAGCGACAGGATGAAGACGGGCAACGCCTGCTTCCTGCGCAGAAGCAAGAGGATCGAAGCCAGGATGGCCGCAAAGACCCCGACCGCCCAGACGGCCGTCATCCAGCCCGGCATCTGCTGATAGTGGGCGATCTGATCCGCCGTCATGCCCACACTGGCCTGGTACCTGGCGCCCTGCGCCATGCTCATCACGAAGTCGAACACCCCGATGGAGTTGAACAGCAACGCGACCAAGCCAACCAGCCAGACGTGCCAAGGTGTCTTCGCCACCGCGGCGACCTCACGCTTCAGTTCCTGCTGTGTCTTCATCGCCGCTTCGCCTCCGCAGTGCTCCGGTACGCTCTGGCGCGGGCCTTCGACCCCTTGCCGGCGCTTCGCCCCTCTGCAAAGCGGACGCGCTGGCCGTCCCCCCAAAACAAAGCCGCGACGCTCCAAAATATACGTGTCTTCGCAGGTCAAAGGGCGGGGGCCCGGGTATGTGCTTCAGCAGCGCCGCGATGTTCTGGCTGACGTCGTGGTCGCGCGTGCCTGCCCAGTAGCTCCAGGCGTGCTGCTCGTAGTGCGCCAGGGTGCGGGCGGCGATGTGCTGCAGCTCTTCGGGACTCAGTGGCATGCCGCATCACTGCATGCGGCGCCGTCCTGATCCGGACCACCGGCCGCGACGCGGCGCGCCCGTGCAGTGTGTGCGGCGCAGCGGGGTCTTCCCACACCACGTCGGTGCAGCAGAGTGCAGCGACGGCATGCGCATCATGCGCGTTCGCCGCGCCATGCAGACGCTCGAGAAACCTGCGCGCGAACGGCGCATCGACGACCTGTGGCATGGCGTGCTCCTGTCCATCATGGCTACAGCAAGGCACGGCCAAGGCGGCTGGTCCGGAGGAGGCAAGCTCACCCCGACCGTCTCTTGCGGAACCGTCGGCCTCGAGAGAGGCAGCCGGCGCTTGCGGCACCTGGTGGACCATCAACCTGCGGCCCTTGTCCATCTAGCGCGCGCCCGCCAGCGGCGGCGGCAGTCCGCCGCGCGTGGCGAGCAGTTCGCGCACCAGCGGATTCGGAAAGCGCCGGCTCGGCGAGATCGCGAAGAAGCTCTCCGTGATCTGCGGAATCCGGCAGCGCTCGACCAGCAGCTTGGCGCGCAGCTCGTCGCGCACCACCACCGGCGGCACCAGTGTCAGTGCGTCGGACTCGCGGGCGATCAGTCGCAGCATCGCCATGTCGTCGACCTCGGCGACGATCGTCGGGCGGATGCCCGCTTCGTCCATCAGCAGGTCGAACGAAGCGCGCAGGCTGTTCGCGGCTCCGGGCAGTACCAGCGGCGCATCGCGCAGGTCCTCCGGGAAGCGGAAGCGCCTGCGCGATGCCTGCGGCTTGCCGACCAGGCTGACCGGCTGCTGCGCGATCAGATGGCTGTGCCAGGGTCGGCCGGCGTCGCGCGGCACGGCGACGTTCGAAAGCACCAGATCCAGCGTGTGCGCACCGAGCTGCGCCAGCAGTTCGCGCAGCGAGCCCGAGTGCAGCACCAACTCGATATCGGGGCGGCCAATCAGCGGCCGCAGCAGCGCGAACTGGAAGTTGCGCGACAGCGTGGCGACGGCGCCGATCCGCAGCGGCTGCCGGTCGGCGCCGCCGCATCCCTGTAGCAGCGCGACCAGTTCGTCGCCGGCGCGAAAGATCGTGTCGGCGTAGTCGAGCGCGATGCGGCCGGCCTCGGTCAGGGCCAGGCGCCTGCCGCTGCGCTCGAAGAGTTTCTGCCCCAGACGTTCCTCGAGCTGTCGCAACTGGACTGACAGGGCCGACTGCGAAACGTGCAGCCGCTGGGCGGCGCGCGTCAGGTTGCGCTCGTGCGCGATGGCCCAGAAGTAGCGTAGGTGGTGGTAGTTCAGTGCCGGCATGTCGATGTTCCAGAAAAGCGAACGATAAGCCAGGATAGATGAATTGGATTCGCAACCCGAGCGTGCCTAGCATCGCCGCTGCTCGAAGCATCCGATCCACCCGTGGCCGCGACCGGCCGCGCCAGCCTGCGGAAGTCCCCATGCCCGGTACCGACCTTCTCCTCGCCAACCTGCTGCAGCCGATCGTGCTGGCCTTTGTCCTCGGGGCGATCGCCGGATTCGTCAAGAGCGAGCTCGAACTGCCCGAAGCGGTGATCAAGCTGCTGGCGATCTACCTGCTGTTCTCGCTCGGCATCACCGGCGGCCGCGAGCTAGCCAAGGCCGAGATCGGCGAAGTCCTGCCGCTGCTCGGTGCCACGCTGCTGATGACCTTCGCGATCCCGAGCGTCGCCTACCTGGTGACGCGCCGGCTCGGCGGCTTCGACATCTCGAACGCCGCGGCCATCGCCGCGCACTACGGGTCGGTCTCCACTGCCACCTTCTTCGCGTCGGTCGCCTTCGCCAAGGCGATGGGCACGCCGAGCGAGGGCTACATGGCGGCGATGGTGGCGCTGATGGAGTTCGGCGTCATCTACTCGCTGGTGATCGCGCGCATCGCGATGGGCCGGGGCTCGCCGGGCGCCGGCGGCGGCGTGCGGTTCGGAGAACTGTTCACGAGTGTGATCCGCGGCCGCGGCATCCTGTTGCTGCTCGGCGGCATGGTGATCGGCGGCTTGGCCACCGACGGCCAGTGGCAGCAGATCCAGCCGTTCTACGAGGGACTGTTCCGCGGGATGCTGATGCTGTTCCTGCTCGAGATGGGCATCACGGCTGCGCGGCAGGCCGGCGCGTTCCGGCAGGTGGGCGTGTTCATGGCCGGCTTCGGAGTGCTGATGCCGGTGTTCAACGGCCTGGCTGGGGTCACGCTCGGCACCTGGGCCGGCCTCGGCGTCGGCGGGGCGTTCGTGTTCGGCGCGATCTGCGCCAGCGCTTCGTTCATCGACGCGCCGGCGGCCTGCCGGGCCTCGCTGCCCGAGGCCAACCCCGGCGTCTACCTCACATCGTCGCTGGCCGTGACGCTCCCGTTCAACCTGCTGCTCGGCCTGCCACAAGTACGCAGCCTGGCTGCAGGCCTGAGCGTCCAAGAAAGGGCGAAAGGAGGCGAACAGGGAGGCGAAAGGTGGCCCCCGTGGTCGATTTCCTTTCCGAAGTGAGCTGGCTGCGGCGCTCCTGGCCGAACCCGGGTCCTCGTAGACCGTTCCAAAGCGGTCAACGACCGGACAAAAGGGGGAGGCGCCTGCCGCAGGCAGGTGCCGGAGGACATGCGCAACAGGGCACCCCGGGTTCTCGATCTCACGCAAGCCGCGGCGAACGCTCGCCGCAGACCGCCGCCCTACCTGCGCGCCGGCGGCAGGTC
>JALORV010000063.1 GCA_025458735.1 Burkholderiaceae bacterium
GGAATGCCGGCGAGCGAGAACATCAGCAGCAGCATGACGAATGCGTACCAAGGGCTGCGGCGACTCAGGCCACGCAGATCGACGATCTCCTCGGCCTCGAATCCCTTGCGGGCAAGCAGCAGCACGATGCCGAAGGTGCCGAGCGTGGTGATCGCGTAGGTGATCACGTAGAACATCGCGGCGCTGTAGGAGTTCACCGTGCTCGTGGCGTTGCCGCCGACGACCCCGGACAGCATCGCCAGCAGCACGAATCCCATCTGCGCGATGGTCGAATAGGCAAGCATGCGCTTGAGGTTGGTCTGCGCGATGGCGGCCAGATTGCCCAGCGCCAGCGAGGCCACCGCCAGCACGATGAGCATGCGCTGCCAGTCCGCTGCGATCGGCAGCAGCCCCTCGACGAGGATGCGGAAGCCGACCGCGAAGATGGCGAGCTTGGGCGCCGAGCCGATCAGCATGGTCACCGGGGTGGGCGCGCCCTGGTAGACATCGGGCACCCACATGTGAAATGGCACCGCGCCCAGCTTGAACGCGATGCCGGCCACGACGAACACCGTGCCGAACACGAGCGCCATGCGGCTGGCGACATGCCCGGTCACGATGCGGTCGGCCAGCTCGTTGATGTCGAGGGTGCCGGTGGCACCGTACAGCATGCTCATGCCGTACAGCAGGAAGCCCGAGGCCAGCGCGCCCAGCACGAAGTACTTCATCGCGGCCTCGGTCGAGCGCGCGTCATCGCGCCGCAGCGCCACCAGCGTGTACAGCGACAGTGCCTGGAGTTCGAGGCCGAGGTAGATGACCAGCAGGTTGTTGGCCGAGATCATCAGCATGATCCCGAGCAGGCTGAACAGCGCCAGCGTGAAGAGCTCGCCCTTCCAGATGCCGCGGTCGCGCGCGTAACTCTGCGAATACACCAGCACCAGCGCCACCGCGACGATGGCGAAGAGCTTCAGCACGCTGGCCATGGGGTCCGTCACGTACATTCCGCCGAAGGCGTAGGTGACGACTCCCGCCGACAGGAAGGCCCAGGTGACCGCAGCCGTCAGCACCAGCACCACCAGCGCCAGCACATAGCTCAGGTTGCGGCGCGCGTCGGAGATGAACAGGTCAGCCACCAGCAGCGCGCAGGTTGCCACCAGCAGGACGATCTCCGGCAGCGCTGCCAGGGCATTGAGGGTCGGTGTCGGCATGGCCATGTCGTGTCGCGGTGCGTCCCGGTCGGTCCGTCTGCCCTACTGCGCCGCCACGCCGGCCGGCAGCTTCGACTGGGCGACATGCTGCAGCAGCTGCGCCACCGAGGCATCCATCAGGTCGGTGAACGGCTTCGGGTACACCCCCATCCAGAGTACCGCCGCCGCCAGCAGGGTCAGCACCAGCAGCTCACGGGCGTTGACGTCCGTGAGCGCCGCCACATGGTCGTTGGCGATATCGCCGAAGACCACGCGCTTGACCATCCACAGCGTGTAGGCCGCGCCGAGGATCAGCGTGGTCGATGCCACCAGCGCGATCCAGAAGTCGAACTTGACCGCGCCGAGGATCACCATGAACTCGCCGACGAAGCCGCTGGTGGCCGGCAGGCCCGCATTGGCCATCGCGAACAGCACGAAGAACGCGGCGAACTTCGGCATCGTGTTGACGACACCGCCGTAGTCGGCGATGTTGCGGCTGTGCATGCGGTCGTACATCACGCCGATGCAGAAGAACATCGCGCCCGAGATGAAGCCGTGCGAGATCATCTGGACGATGCCACCCGCCATGCCGAGCGGATTGAAGATGAAGAAGCCGAGCGTGACGAAGCCCATGTGGGCGATCGACGAGTACGCGACCAGCTTCTTCATGTCCGCCTGCACCAGCGCCACCAGCCCGATGTAGACCACCGCGATCAGCGACAGCGCGATGACATAGCCCGCGAGGGCATGGGAAGCGTCCGGCACGATCGGCAGCGAAAAGCGCAGGAAGCCGTAGGCACCCAGCTTCAGCATGATGGCAGCCAGCACGATCGAGCCGCCGGTGGGGGCCTCGACGTGGGCATCGGGCAGCCAGGTGTGCACCGGCCACATCGGCACCTTGACCGCGAACGCCATGAAGAAGGCCAGGAACAGCAGCACCTGCGCGGTCATGCCCAGCGGCGTGGCATGCCAGTCGAAGATGCCGAAACTGCCGCCCGAGGCGTAGTAGAGGTAGACCAGCGCCACCAGCATCAGCAGCGAACCGAGCAGCGTATAGAGGAAGAACTTGAAGGCCGCGTAGACGCGGCTCGGCCCGCCCCAGACGCCGATGATGATGTACATCGGGATCAGCGTCGCCTCGAAGAACACGTAGAACAGCAGCCCGTCCACGGCGGCGAACACGCCGATCATCAGCCCCGACAGGATCAGGAACGCGGCGTAGTACTGCGCCACCCGCTGCTCGATCACCTCCCACCCCGCCAGCACGACGATCACGGTGATGAAGGCGGTGAGGATCACGAACCACACCGACAGTCCGTCGACGCCGAGGTGGTAGTGCGCGCTGAAACGCTCGATCCACGGCGCTTTTTCGACGAACTGCAGCGCCGCGCTCGACGCGTCGAAGCCGGCGTACAGCGGCACCGTCACCAGCAGTCCGAGCAGGCTGCCCACCAGCGCCACCGAGCGCACGACATTCGCGCTGCGGTCGCGGCCGGCCGCCAGCAGCATCACGCCGAAGGCGATCGGGATCCAGATCGCGAGGCTGAGCCAGGGAGTCGCCGTCTGCATGGGCCCGGCCTACCGCGCGAAGGTGACGAACAGCGTGATCATCGCCAGCAGGCCGAGGATCATGCCGAACGCATAGTGATAGATGTAGCCGGACTGCAGCAGCCGCGACAGTGCGGCCACCCAGCCGACCACGCGGGCGCTGCCGTTGACTGCCAGGCCGTCGATCAGGCGCACGTCGCCGACTTTCCACAGCAGCTGCCCGATCGCCCGCGCACCGCCCGCGAACACCACCTCGTTGATGCGGTCGAGGTAGTACTTGTTCTCCAGCAGCCGGTGCAGGCCGGCAAAGCGGCGCTTAAGCGACTCCGCCAGGTCGGGGCGCAGCAGATACAGGTAGGCCGCCAGCAGGACCCCGGCGAGCGCGAGGTACGTCGGTGGGCTGGCGAAGCCGTGCAATCCCATGCCCACGGCGCTGCGCACGTCCTCGGCCAGACGCGCCATTGCCGGGTGGCGGCTGGCGTCGACGAAGATCGAGCTCGCGAAGAAGTTGCCGCCCAGCAGCGTCTCCAGCGTGACGAAGCCGATGACGAGCGAAGGGAACGCCAGCAGCACCAGCGGCACCGTCACGACATTGGGCGACTCGTGCGGTTCGCCGTGGTGGTCGTCGCCGTGATGGTGATCGCCAGGATGGTGGCTGCCATGGTGAGCATCTGCATCGGGGCCCGTCCCAGGGTGCCCGTCGTGATGCCCGCCTGCATGCGCGGCGTGCTTCCAACGCGGCTTGCCATGAAAGACAAGGAAGAACATCCGGAACGAGTAGAACGCGGTGATGAACACGCCAAGCGTCAGCGCCCAGAACGCGACGGTCGCGCCTGCCTGGCCCGCCTTCGCGGCGGCGCCGGTTGCAATGAGGATCGAGTCCTTCGAGTAGTAGCCGGACAGGAACGGCACGCCGATCAGCGCCAGCGAGCCGATCAGCGCCGTGATCCAGGTGACCGGCATGCGGCGCCACAGCCCGCCCATTTTGCGGATGTCCTGCTCGTGGTGCATGCCGATGATGACCGAGCCAGCCGCCAGGAACAGCAGCGCCTTGAAGAAGGCGTGGGTCATCAGGTGGAAGATGCCGGCCGCGTAGGCGGAAGCCCCGAGGGCCACCGTCATGTAGCCGAGCTGCGACAGCGTCGAATAGGCCACCACGCGCTTGATGTCGTTCTGCACGATGCCGAGCACGCCCATGAAGAACGCCGTGATCGCGCCGATCACGATGACGAAGCTCAACGCCGCGTCGGACAGCTCGAACAGCGGCGACATGCGCGCCACCATGAAGATGCCGGCGGTCACCATCGTGGCCGCGTGGATCAGCGCCGAGATCGGGGTCGGGCCCTCCATCGAGTCCGGCAGCCAGACATGCAGCGGAAACTGAGCGCTCTTGCCCATCGCGCCGATGAACAGGCAGATGCAGATCACCGTCATCAGCAGCCACGGCGTGCCCGGCAGCAGTTCGATCGTCTTGCCCGCCAGCGCCGGCGCGGCCGCAAAGACCTCCGCGTAGTGCATCGTGCCGAAGGTCGCGAACACCAGTCCGATGCCCAGCACGAAGCCGAAGTCGCCGACCCGGTTCACCAGAAACGCCTTCAGGTTGGCGGCGATCGCGGTCGGCCGCTTGAACCAGAAGCCGATCAGCAGGTAGGAGACCAGGCCGACCGCTTCCCAGCCGAAGAACAGCTGCAGGAAGTTGTTGCTCATCACCAGCATCAGCATGCTGAAGGTGAACAGCGAGATGTAGGCGAAGAAGCGCTGGTAGCCCGGATCGTCGGCCATGTAGCCGACGGTGTAGATGTGCACCATCAGCGACACGAAGGTGACCACCACCATCATCAGCGCGGTCAGCGGATCGATCAGGAAGCCGATCTCGAGCTTCAGTCCGCCGACGACGGCCCAGGTGTAGATGGCGCCGTCGAAGGTGTTGCCCCTGAGCACGTCGGCCAGGATGACGAACGAGGCGATGGCCGCCACCAGCACACCGGCGATGGTCACCGTGTGCGCGCCGGCGCGGCCGATCACCCGTCCGCCCAGCCCGGCGACCAGCGCGCCGACCAGCGGCGCCAGCGCCGCAAGCAGGTAGATCTTCTGCATCGAGGGCATCAGTGCCCGCCCGGCCGCCCGAAGGGCACTGAGCGCCCCCGCGGGGCGGAGCCAGGACACGCGGCAGGCCCTGCGGCCTGACGCGCGCCTGTCGACGCGGCCCGGCCTGCAAGCCGGGCCGTGGACCAGCGAACGAAGAAAGCGTGGGGGCGCATCAGTTGCTAGCCCTTCAGCGAATCGAGTTCCTCGACGTTGATCGTCGAGAGATTGCGGAACAGCACGACCAGGATCGCCAGCCCGATGGCCGATTCGGCCGCGGCCACCGTCAGGATGAAGAAGACGAATACCTGCCCGTGGTAGTTGCCGAGGTAATGGGAGAAGGCGATGAAGTTCATGTTGACCGCCAGCAGCATCAGTTCGATCGCCATCAGCAGCACGATCAGGTTGCGGCGGTTGAGGAAGATGCCGACCACGCTGATCGCGAACAGCAGCGCGCCGACGCCCAGGAACCAGGACAGCGAGATCATTCGGGCCTCGCTGCGGAGGGCGGCTCGCCGACGGTCGCCGCCCGTGTCTGGCGTGCATCGTCCTCGCTGGCCATGCTGACGAGGCGGACCCGCTCGCCGCGCGTGACCCTGACCTGCTGCGACGGGTCCTGGTGCTTGGCGTCCTTGCGGCCACGCAGCGTCAGCGCGATGGCGGCAATGATCGCCACCAGCAGCAGCGCGCCGGCGATCTGCAGCGGGAACACGTACTCGGTGAAGGTCAGGCGGCCGAGCGCCTCGATGTTGTTGGCGTTCGCGATGCCCGGCCCCGGCTGGTTCAGGCCCTGCCACCTTGGCTGCGACAGCACCAGCCACATCTGCAGCACGATCAGCGCGGCCACCAGTCCGCCATCATCACGACGAACAGGAACAGCACCATCACCGCGCCGACGTAGACCAGCACCAGGGCGATGGCCAGGAACTCGGCCTGCAGCATCATCCAGAGGCAGGCGGCCGAGAAGAAGGCGAGTACCAGGAACAGCACCGCGTGGACCGGGTTGCGCGCGGTGATGACGCGCAGCGCCGCCGCCAGCAGGATGCCGGAGAAAAGCAGGAATAAAGCGACTTGCGCACTCATCTGGTGTTGCCCGCTTGCAGCGTGGCCCGGTTCTGCGCCGGCGCGCACGCCCCTCCCCGGGTCTGTTCTCGTCTGTTCGCGGCCTGGTCCTGTTTATCGGTACTTCGCGTCGGCCTCGCGGTTGGCCGCGATCTGCGCTTCGTAGCGGTCGCCAATCGCCAGCAGCATCGGCTTGGTGTAGTAAAGGTCGCCGCGGCGCTCGCCGTGATACTCGAGCAGGTCGGTTTCGACGATCGAGTCGACCGGGCAACTCTCCTCGCAGAAGCCGCAGAAGATGCACTTGGTGAGGTCGATGTCGTAGCGGGTCGTGCGGCGCGTGCCGTCGGCGCGCTGGTCGGACTCGATGGTGATCGCCAGCGCCGGGCAGACGGCTTCGCACAGCTTGCAGGCGATGCATCGTTCCTCGCCGTTGGGGTAGCGGCGAAGCGCGTGCAGCCCGCGGAAGCGCGGCGAGATCGGCGTCTTCTCTTCCGGGTACTGGATCGTGATCTTGCGGGCAAAGGCGTAGCGCCCGGTCAGGGCCAGGCCCTTGAGCAGCTCCTTCAGGAGCAGGCTGTCGAAGAACTCGCGCACGGCGCCCATGTCGTTGCCCGCCCTAGTTCCAGATGTTCCACGGCGTCTGCATCCAGACGGCGATCAGGATCAGCCATGCGAGCGTGATCGGGATGAACACCTTCCAGCCGAGCCGCATGATCTGATCGTAGCGATACCGGGGAAACGAGGCCCGGAACCAGATGAAGAGCGACACCACGAAGAAGACCTTGGCGAAGAGCCAGAACCAGCCCGACAGCGCCACCATCCATCCCGGCAGCTCGATGCCCAGGACCCGTCCGAGATCGACCGGCGGCGCCCAGCCGCCCAGGAACATGATCACCGCCATCATCGACAGCAGGATCATGTTGGCGTACTCGGCCAGGAAGAAGATCGCGAAGGTCATGCCCGAGTACTCGACCATGTGGCCGGCCACGATCTCGCTCTCGCCCTCGACGACGTCGAACGGATGGCGGTTGGTCTCGGCGATGCTCGACACCACGTAGATCACGAACAGCGGCAGCAGCGGCAGCCAGTTCCAAGACAGGAAGGCCCAGCCGCGATCGGCGAAGAAGCCGCTGTTCTGCCGCTCGACGATCCCGGTCATGTTGAGCGTGCCCGCCACCAGCAGCACCGCCACCAGCACGAAGCCCATCGCCAGCTCGTAGCTCACCATCTGCGCCGCCGCGCGCATCGCACCGAGGAAGGAGTACTTCGAGTTCGATGCCCAGCCGGCGATGATGACGCCGTACACGCCGACCGAGGTGATCGCCATCACGTACAGCAGCCCGGCGTTGACATCCGCCAGCACGACCCCGGGCGCGAACGGGATCACGGCCCAGGCCGCCAGCGCAGGCATGATCACGATCACCGGCGCCAGGAAGAACAGCGACCGGTCGGCCTGCGCCGGCGTGATGATTTCCTTGGTCAGCAGCTTGAAGGCGTCGGCAATCGGCTGCAGCAGCCCGAGCGGACCGACCCGGTTGGGGCCGACGCGGATGTGCATCCAGCCGATCAGCTTGCGCTCCCAGTACGTCAGGTACGCGACCATCAGCAGCAGCGGCGCAACGATGGCGACGATGCGCACCAGCGACCACACGGCCGGCCAGGCCGCGCCCAGCGTCTCGGCTCCGAAAGCGGTCAGCGCATCCATCACGCGGGTTCCACCTGGATCGGCCCGAACATCGCGCCCAGCGTCGCCGTCGAGGCATGGGCTGCGGCCACGCGAACGACTCCATCAGCAAGACGGTCATCGATCTGCAGGTCGAGCAGCGCGGTGGTGTCGCCCTGACGCACCCGCACCGAGGCGCCGTCGGCCAGCCCCAGCGCCTGCGCTGTCGCCGGGCTGACACGGGCCCGCGGCGGGCGCGCGTCGGCGGTTGCCTGCAGCGGCGGCGAGCGGCGCACGATGGCGTCGCTCGCATAGATCGGCACGTCCGCCAGCCGCTCGAGGCCATTGCCGGCTGCAGACACGGACGGCACCGCCAGCTCGAGCGAGGTCTCGTTCGACAGTCTGGTCGCGATCTCCGCCAGCGGCACTTCCGCACGCACTGCCTCGGGCGTGTCCTGGTCGAAGCCTGGCAGCTCGAGCAGGTTGCCGAGCACGCGCAGCACCTTCCAGCCGGGACGGGCCTCGCCCAGCGCCCGCACGGTGCCGTTGAAGTGCTGCACCCTGCCCTCGGCGCTGACAAAGGTGCCGGCGGTCTCGGTGAACGGCACGATCGGCAGGATCACGTCGGCGACCTCCATCGCGCCGTCGCGATAGGGGGTGCAGGCAATCACGCAGTCGGCCTTTGCCAGCGCCTGCAGCGCCGCCGACGGGTTGGCCAGGTCGAACTCCGGTTCGAGGTTCCACAGCAGCATTGCGCGGCGCGGCGACTCGATCATCGCGCGTGCATGCAGGCCACCGCCGGTCGGCTTCGCGCCTGCAAGATGTGCGCCGACGGTGTTGGCCGCCTCGGTGAGCACGCCCAGTCGAGCGCCGGTGGCGCGCGCGATCCACTGCGCCCAGGCGCGGATCTGCGCCGCCTGGGGATGCTGGACCGCGGCGTTGCCGAGCAGCACCACCTTGCGCTCGCCCGACAGCAGGCTGGCGGCGATGGCCTGATCCTGCGCCGCAGGCACCATGCCACTGGCCGGCGCCGCGATGCCGCGCGCCTGAGCCACCGCCGTCGCGATGGCGGCCAGCCGCTGAA
>JALORV010000064.1 GCA_025458735.1 Burkholderiaceae bacterium
CACGACGACCTCGGCCTCGATGCCTTCCAGGGTCGTGCCCGGGGAGACCTCCTGGCCAACCAGGAAGACGCGCGGCGGGCGACCGTCGACCACCAGCACGGCCGACGAGTCCTTGCCGGCCGCGAAGGCGCCGAGCGCCTGGATATTGGCGGCGACCGCCGCCTGGGCCACCTCGACCTTGCCGAACATGCGTGCGGCCGCATTGGCGTCCGGATCACGCAGCGGCGGCGGTGGCAGCGGCGGCGGGGCTGCCGTCGGAGCTGGCGTGAAAATCCGCACGGCCCAGTAGGCGGCAATGGCAACCACGCCCGCCAGGCAAAGCAGATGCACCATGACCGAAGCAAACTTTTTCAGCATTCCGTGTCCAATCCCCCGCGGCGATCTTCGCGCAGGCCGTGGCCAGCCTGCTCATCCTCATGCATTAGCAGGCGTCCCGGATCCCGTCTTGGAGGGGTCAGGCGGCAGACCGGCGTTGATAATATCCGTCGGGATCCTCGTTGTCCGCGCCCAAAACACAAGAAGTTCAATGCCTTCGGCGCACAACTTCAAGCTTTCTTTCGATTCGGACGATGATCATATGAGCACGATGAAGTCACTTCGTCCCTCGCGCACGCGCGGTTTCACGCTGATCGAGATCATGGTCGTGATCACGATCCTCGGCATTCTTGCGGCCCTGATCGTGCCGCGCGTGGTCGGCCGCACTGACGATGCCCGTATCGCGGCGGCGCGCCAGGACATCGCGTCCGTCATGCAGGCCCTGAAGCTGTATCGCCTCGACAACGGCCGCTATCCGACCACCGAACAGGGCTTGCAGGCCTTGATCACCAAGCCGTCTACCGAGCCGGTACCGATGAACTGGAAACAGGGTGGCTACCTCGAGCGCAGTTCGGTGCCGCGCGATCCCTGGGGACAGCCTTACCAGTACCTGAACCCCGGCCTGCGCGGCGAGATCGATGTCTTCAGCTTCGGCGCCGACGGCCAGTCGGGCGGCCAGAACACCGACGCCGACATCGGCTCCTGGTCGCTGTAGCCGGCTCGCGGTCGTTCGCGCCGGCCCGCTCCGCCCCCGCTGCCGTCGCCTGCCTGACGGATCCTCGCCTCGATGCCCAGCGCACTGCAGCCTATCGTGCCCGGTCGTGGACGCCCGCGTCTCGCGGTGCGCCCGCTTGGCTTCACGCTGATCGAAATGATGGTCGTGATCGTGCTGGCCGGCATCCTGGTTTCGGTGGTCACCATCAGCGTCACGCCGGATCCAAGGCAGAAGCTGCTGCGTGAAGCGCAGCGCATCGGCCAGCTGATGACACTGGCGGCCGACGAGGCACGCATTCGCCAGATTCCGATCGTCTGGGAGGCCGACCTGCGCGGCTATCGGTTCGTCTCCGAGGTGGGCGGCGAGCGGCGCTTGCTGGCGGGCGATGACCTGCTGCGCGAGCGGACCTGGGAAACACCGCTGACCCGGCTGTCGGTGCAGGACGGCGCCGGGCCGCAGCCCGCCCAGGTGCTGCTCGGGCCGGGCGCCCCGCCGGTGCGCATGGCAGTTGCCCGCGAATGGATCCAGCCGCGCTGGCGGCTGGAGATCAGCAACGACGAAACCACGGTGCGACTCGACTTCGACGAGTCCGGACGCGGCGCGGTGGTCCAGTGAACGCGCGCGGATTCACGCTGCTCGAAGTGCTGGTGGCGCTGGTGATCATCGGCGTGGCGCTGGCAGCCGCCATGCGCGGCGCGATGGCGCTCACCTCGAGCGCGGAATACACGCGCGAGAAGATGCTGGCCGTGATGACCGCCGAGAACCGGCTGCTCGAGCTACGTCTGGCCCGCGAGCGGCTCGACCAGGGCGAAAACAGCGCGGCCTGCGAGCAGGGCGGGCTGACCTTCCAGTGCGTGCAGGCGGTCAAGCCAACGCCGAACCCCTTCTTCCGCCGCGTCGAAGTGCGCGTCTACAAGGCCGCCAGCGACGGATCCCAGCGCCTGCTCGCCGAACTCATGACGGTGTTGCCGACAAATCAATGAGCGCAGCGCCGAGCCGTCTCAAGCAAGCTCGCGCCGCAGGGCGAAGCCCCGCGTCCGGCCGACGCCTGCGCGGCTTCACCCTGCTCGAATTGCTGATTGCGATCACGGTGCTGTCGGTGGTGTCGCTGATCGCCTGGCGCGGGCTCGACTCCCTGGTCACCACCCGCGACCGGCTCGAACCCGAGGCCGACGACGTGCGGGCACTGCTGACCGCCTTCGGCCAGATGGAGCGCGACCTGTCGCAGGTCACCAACCCGCGCTTCCTCGGCATGACGACCTCGCCGGTCTCAGTATCGATCGGCGACGGCGCACCGACGCTGAACCTGGTGCGGGTCGCGCCGTCCGTCAGCGAGCGCCCGACCGAAGTGCAGACCGTGACCTACCGCGTCGTCGAAGGCACGCTGGTGCGGCAGGCCAGTGCGGCGCTGCCGTCGCTGCAGCCGACGCCGGTCGAACGCCTCGAGTCGGCGCGACTGCTCGATCGGGTCAAGCTGATGCAGGTGCGCACCTGGTCGGCCAACGGAGGCTGGGTCGATCCCAACGTGCCGCCGGACAGCGGCAGTCCGGCCGCGGCCGGCAACGCCGAGATCCCCGGGGTCGAGGTCACGATCGAGCGCAACGACGGGCGCATCTTCCGCCGCGTGCTGCTGGTGGGCTCATGAAGACGGCGACCGCCAGGATCGGGAGCAGGCAGCGCGCCGAAGCGGCGCCCGCCCCGTGGCGGCGGGCTGGGGCGGGGCGTCATGCCTTGCGCTCGCGCAAGGAGCGGGGCGCCGCCGTGCTCCTTGCGCTGTTCGTTGCCACCCTGGCCACGCTCATCGTAAGCGCGCTTTTTTACCGGCAGTTCGTGCTGCTGCGGACCATCGAGAACCAGCAGCTGATGGTGCAGAGCCGGATGCTGCTGCGCGGCGCGCTGGACTGGGGACGCGCCATCCTGCGCGAGGACGCCAATCGCTCCAGCTATGACGCGCTGTCGGAGCCGTGGGCGCAGCCGCTGGCGGAAACGCGGCTCGACCAGCTCGGCGAGACTTCGGCGCTGGCCTCGCTCGCCTCGATCGCCGGTTCGATGGAGGACGCGCAGTCGCGCTTCAATCTGCGCAACCTGATCGACAACGGCCAGATCGTCGAGTCCGAGCTGGAAGCGCTGCGGCGCCTCGCCGTGCTGCTGCAGGTGCCCGAACAGACCGCCGACCTGATTGCACAGCGCATGCAGCAGGCGCTGCCGGCGACCATGCCCGATGCCAGCGGACGCATGCCGGACTCGGCGCTCGCCGACTCCAAGTCGCGGCCGATCCCGCTGATGCTGCCGAACGACCTGCTGTCGGTGCCCGGCATCGCGCCGGAGGCGGCGCAGCGGCTCGCTCCCTACATTGTCGTGCTGGACGAACGCACGCCGATCAATGCCAACACCGCCCGCCCGGAGGTGATCGCCGCGCGCGTGCCCGACCTGTCGCTGGCCGACGCGCGCGCGCTGGTGGCCGAGCGCGAGCGCATCTCGTACTTCAACAACACCGGCGAGGTGCGGACCCGGCTCGGCAACAAGGCAAACGGCGTAGGAGAGGCCGATATCGCCACCGCTTCGCGCTTTTTCTTCGTGCGCGGAGAGGTCAAACTCGACCGTGCGGTCACCCGCATGGAAGCGCTCGTCCGTCGCGGCGTCCCGGGCCAGGGCATCCAGCCGGTCGCGGTGCTGTGGATCCGCGAGATCTGAACAGGCGATGAAGGAAAAATCCTCCCAGAGATTGCTGGTGTTCGTGCCGCCGCGGCGCTCGCTCGGCGCCAAGGGGCAGATCACGACCGGCACGGTGGTGAGTTTCGTCACGCTCGGCGGCAATGCCACCAGCGGCGAGACGCCGATCGCGCTGTTGCCGAAGGCCGCCAGCGTCGACCTCGTGTTCGATCCGGCCGATGTCTTCGTCACGGCCATCGAGCCGCCGAAGCTGTCCGAAGGCAAGCTGCGGCTCGCGCTGCCCAACATTCTCGAAGACCGCCTGCTGGCCGAGGCGGCCGACTGCCACTTCGCCTTCAACATTCCGCGCGGCGGCACCGGCACGACCACCATCGCCGCCCTGCCCAAGATGCCGGTCGCGGTGATCGACCGCGGCGTGCTGACGCGCGCGCTGGATGCCTGCATCGAGGCCGGGTATCGCGTGCGGGCTGCCTACAGCGAGATCTACACCGTGCCCGCGCCTTCCGCCGGCGTGCTGTCGGTGCGCGTCGACCGCGGCCGTGGCGTGGCGCGGTCGGCCACGCACGACGGCTTTGCCTTCGAGCTCGCCACGGATGAAGTGCCGGCGGCGCTGGCGCTCGCGGTGCGGCAGCTGGGCGTGCGCCGCATCCAGGCTTACGGGCGCGACGCCGCGCGGCTGCAGTCGCTGGCAACGGAACTGAATGTGCAGGTCGAGCCCGCCACGGCCGAGGTCGACGCGGCCAGCACCGAGCTGGCCGTCAATCTGATGCAGGGCAGCTTCGCGCAGGGCGGCATGCTGGGCGGCCTGATGCCCCTGGCCGGCCGCGCGGCCGGCCTGCGCGGCGCCGCGCTGAAGGCGCCGCTGGCATGGGCCGCGGTGGCTGCTGTCGTCGCCATCGCGGGCATGAACGCCTACTGGCTGAAGCTGGAGGGCGAAGCCAAGGCGCTGCGACAGCAGATGGAAAGTGCGTTCCGCTCGAGCTTTCCGGAAACCACCGCGGTGGTCGATCCGGTGCTGCAGACCAAGCGGCAGCTCAACGACCTGCGGGCGCGCGCCGGCCAGCCCTCGGCCAACGACTTCTCGGTGCTGAACGCGCGCACTGCGATGCTGCTGACCGCGGCGCCGCTCGGCTCGGTCGGCGGCATCGAGTACCGCGACGGCGCGCTGAAGGTGCGCTTCAAGGGCGGCATGGCCGACAACCCCGCGTTCCAGAACACGCTGCGCTCGGCCGCCGTACAGCAGGGCCTGGCCGTCCGCTTCGAGGCCGACGGCACCGCGCGCATCACGGCGGCCGGCTCATGATGGACACGATCAAGCAGTTCTGGGCCGAGCGGGCGCCCCGCGAGCGCGCCATCCTCGGCTTTGGCGCCGCGATCGCGCTGGTCGCCGTGCTGTACCTGCTGCTGCTCGAACCGGCCTGGACCGGCATCAAGCGGCTCGAGCGTTCGCTGCCTCAGCAGCGCTCGCAGGCCGCCGAGCTCGACGCGCTGCTCGCCGAGGTGAAGAGCGTGAAAGCGCAGCCGCAGGTCGCGAACGTCTCGGCGACGGAGGCCAAGGGCGCGATCGAGTCTTCGCTGACCCGCGCCGGCCTGAAGGCAGCGCGCGTCGTGCCGCTGTCCGATGGCGACATCCAGCTCACCTTTGCCAACGTGCCGTACGGCACCTGGGCGGCCTGGCTGGCCGGGCTCGAGCGCGAGCTCGGCGCGCGTACCACCTCGGCCGTGATCAACGGCAGGGACAGCGCTCCCGGCAACGTCGATGTCGAACTGGCGCTGCGCCTCGCGCGCAAATGACCCCCGACGATGCGGACCTTCCTGATCCTGCTGGCGGCACTGATCGCACTGCTGGTCACGCTGCTGGTGATCGCGCCGGCGCAGTGGGCCGCCGGTGCCGTGCGCAGCGCCACCAACGGTCGCGTCGACCTGGCCGAGGCGCGCGGCACGGT
>JALORV010000065.1 GCA_025458735.1 Burkholderiaceae bacterium
CCGCGGCCGCGACCCGGCCGGCCCGATCGAAAACTTGGCCTTCCCGCCGCCCCGACTCGCACGTTTCCTCTCTCATCGCACTCCCAGGAGGTCCATCCCATGAGCAAAGCCCCCATTCGCGTGGCAGTCACCGGTGCCGCCGGCCAGATCGGCTATTCGCTGCTGTTCCGCATTGCCTCCGGCGAGATGCTCGGCAAGGACCAGCCGGTGCATCTGCAACTGCTCGAGATCCCGGACGAGAAAGCTCAGAAGGCACTGAAGGGCGTGATGATGGAGCTCGACGACTGCGCCTTCCCGCTGCTGGCGGGCATGGATGCGGCCAGCGATCCGGCCCAGGCCTTCAAGGACACCGAAATCGCGCTGCTGGTCGGCGCCCGGCCGCGTGGCCCGGGCATGGAGCGCAAGGACCTGCTGGCGGCCAACGCGCAGATCTTCACCGCCCAGGGCAAGGCACTTGACCAGGCGGCCAGCCGCAGCGTCAAGGTGCTGGTGGTCGGCAATCCGGCCAACACCAACGCCTACATCGCGATGAAGTCGGCGCCCTCGCTGCCGAAGGGCAACTTCACCGCCATGATGCGGCTCGACCATAACCGCGCGCTGTCGCAGCTGGCGGCGAAGACCGGCAAGCCGGTGGCTTCGATCGAGAAACTGGTCGTCTGGGGCAACCACTCGCCGACGATGTACCCGGACCTGCGTTTCGCCACCATCGGCGGCCAGCCGGTCAAGCCGATGGTCGACGATGCCTGGTACCGCGACACCTACATCCCGACGGTGGGCAAGCGCGGCGCCGCGATCATCGAGGCGCGCGGCCTGTCATCGGCCGCCTCGGCGGCCAACGCGGCCATAGACCACATCCGCGACTGGGTCGCCGGCACCAACGGCCGCTGGGTCACGATGGGCGTGCCCTCCGACGGCAGCTACGGCATCCCGGAGGAAGTCGTCTACGGCGTGCCCTGCACCTGCGCCGGCGGCAAGTACGAAGTGGTCAAGGGTCTCGCGATCGACGAGTTCTCGCGCGGCAAGATGGACAACACGCTGAAGGAACTGCTGGAAGAGCGCGACGGCGTCAAGCACTTGCTGGGCTGAGCCGGCTTCAACTCTGAACGCTGAACGGGGTCCGTCCATGAACCAGAGCGCAGGCGCACGCTTCCGCCGGGCACTGCAGGAAGAGCAGCCGCTGCAGATCGTCGGCACCATCATCGCCAACCACGCGCTGATGGCGCAGCAGACCGGCTTCCGCGCGATCTACCTGTCCGGCGGCGGCGTGGCCGCCGGCTCGCTCGGCATGCCGGACCTCGGCATCAACACGCTCGACGACGTGCTGACCGATACGCGCCGCATCACCGACGTGTGCGACCTGCCGCTGCTGGTCGACATCGACACCGGCTTCGGACCGAGCGCCTTCAACATCGCCCGCACGATCCGGTCGCTGATCAAGGCCGGTGCGGCGGCGTGCCACATCGAAGACCAGGTCGGCGCCAAGCGCTGCGGCCATCGACCGGGCAAGGAGATCGTTTCCACCGGGGAGATGGCCGACCGCGTCAAGGCGGCTGCCGACGCCAGGACCGACGCGGACTTCTTCCTCATCGCCCGCACCGATGCGATTGCGGTCGAGGGGGTGGATCGCGCGATCGAGCGCGCCATCGCCTGCGTCGAGGCCGGCGCCGACGGCATCTTCGCCGAGGCCGCCCTCGACCTGCCGACCTACCGTCGCTTCGTCGACGCAGTGAAGGTGCCGGTGCTGGCCAACATCACCGAGTTCGGAGCCACGCCGCTGTTCACGGTCGAACAGCTGAAGGGCGCCGGCGCCGCGATGGTGCTGTACCCGCTGTCGGCCTTCCGCGCAATGAACAAGGCGGCGCTGAACGTCTACACCGCCCTGCGCCGCGACGGCACGCAGCAGGCCGTGGTCGACACGATGCAGACACGCATGGAACTTTACGAAGTCATCGGCTATCACCGCTTCGAGCAGAGCCTCGATGCGCTGTTCGCAAGCAAGAAGTAAGGCCTGACACGGGAGAACCCACAATGAGCGCAGTCCAGGAAGCCCCGCCCGCCGCCCCCAAGGTCAAGAAATCCGTCGCCCTGTCCGGTGTCGTCGCCGGCAATACGGCCCTGTGCACCGTCGGCCGCACCGGCAACGACCTGCACTATCGCGGCTACGACATCCTCGACATTGCCGACGCCTGCGAGTTCGAGGAGATCGCACACCTGCTGGTGCACGGCAAGCTGCCGAACCGCGCCGAGCTGGCGGCCTACAAGACGAAGCTCAAGGCGCTGCGCGGGCTGCCGGCCAACGTGAAGGCCGCGCTGGAGTGGCTGCCGGCCTCGAGCCATCCGATGGACGTGATGCGCACCGGCGTCTCGGCGCTCGGCTGCGTGCTGCCCGAGAAGGACGATCACAACATCCCGGGGGCGAAGGACATCGCCGATCGCCTGATGGCCTCGCTGGGTTCGATGCTGCTCTACTGGTACCACTACAGCACCAACGGACGCCGCATCGAGGTCGAGACCGACGACGATTCCATCGGCGGCCACTTCCTGCACCTGCTGCACGGCAAGCCGCCGAGCGAACTGTGGGTCAAGGCGATGCACACCTCGCTGATCCTGTACGCGGAGCACGAGTTCAATGCCTCGACCTTCACCGCCCGCGTGATAGCCGGCACCGGCTCGGACTTCTACTCGGCCATCACAGGCGCGATCGGCGCGCTGCGCGGCCCCAAGCACGGCGGCGCCAACGAGGTCGCGTTCGAGATCCAGAAGCGTTACGACACGCCCGACGAGGCCGAGGCCGACATCCGCCGCCGCGTCGAGGCCAAGGAAGTCATCATCGGCTTCGGCCATCCGGTCTACACGGTCTCCGATCCGCGCAACAAGGTGATCAAGGAAGTCGCGCGGGCGCTGTCGAAGGACGCCGGGAGCCTCAAGATGTTCTCGATCGCCGAGCGCCTGGAGTCGGTGATGTGGGACGTCAAGAACATGTTCCCCAACCTCGACTGGTTCAGCGCGGTCAGCTACCACATGATGGGCGTGCCGACGTCGATGTTCACGCCGCTGTTCGTGATTTCGCGCACCAGCGGCTGGAGCGCGCATGTCATCGAGCAGCGCGTCGACAACAAGATCATCCGTCCGAGCGCCAATTACATCGGCCCGGATGACCTGAAGTTCGTTCCGCTGGCCCGTCGCGGCTGAGCGCATGGGCGAGGCCACGCTCAACGGACTGGCGGTACGGCGGGCCCAGCGCGCCGACCTGCCGCGCCTGCTGGAGCTGCTTGCCGATGACGTCCTCGGCGCCAACCGCGAAGGCGTCGGCAGCGACGATCCGGCCTACATCCGCGCCTTCGATGCGATCGACCGCGATCCGAACCAGCAGCTGCTGGTGGCGGAACTCGACGGTCGCGTGGTCGGCATGCTGCAGGTCACCTATATCCCGGGCCTGAGCCGCCGCGGTGCGTGGCGCGCCAACATCGAGGCCGTCCGCGTCGACAGCGCCGTGCGCGGCCGCGGCATCGGCGGCTGGCTGATGGCAAGGGCGCTCGACCATGCGCGCAAGCGCGGCTGCCGTCTTGCCCAGCTCACCAGCGACCGGCAGCGCGGCGATGCGCATCGCTTCTACGCCAGGCTCGGTTTCACCGATTCACACATCGGCTACAAGCTCGTACTCGAAAGCACCGATTGAGCGCAGCGGCCACGACACCCATTCTCACCATCGACGCCGAAAGGAACCACGCAACATGGGCAGCCACATCAGCAACGTCCGGCCGAAACCCGACAAGGTACTGGCCGACATCGCCGACTACGTCATCAACTACAAGGTCAAGAGCAAGGAAGCGATCGACACCGCCCGCTACTGCCTGATGGACACGCTCGGCTGCGGCTTCGAGGCGCTCGAGTATCCGGCCTGCACCAAGATGCTGGGGCCGGTCGTGCAGGGCACGGTGGTGCCGAACGGCGCCAAGGTGCCCGGCACCCAGTTCCAGATGGATCCGGTCAAGGCCGCGTTCGACATCGGCGCGATGATCCGCTGGCTGGACTTCAACGACACGTGGCTGGCAGCCGAATGGGGCCACCCGTCGGACAACCTCGGCGGCATCCTCGCCACCGCCGACTGGCTCAGCCGCAATGCCGTGGCGGCCGGCAGGAAGCCGCTGACGGTGGCCGACGTGCTGGTGGCGATGGTGAAGGCCCATGAGATCCAGGGCTGCATCGCGCTGGAAAATTCGTTCAACAAGGTCGGCCTCGACCACGTCGTGCTGGTCAAGGTGGCGTCGACCGCGGTCGTCGCCCAGATGCTGGGCCTCACGCGCGACGAGATCATCAACGCGGTGTCGCTCGCCTGGGTCGACGGCCAGAGCCTCCGCACCTACCGTCACGCGCCCAACACCGGCTCGCGCAAGAGCTGGGCCGCAGGCGATGCGACCAGTCGCGCGGTGCGACTGGCACTGATCGCGAAGACCGGCGAGATGGGGTACCCGTCGGTGCTGAGCGCAAAGACCTGGGGCTTCTACGACGTGCTGTTCAAGGGCAACGAGTTCAAATTCCAGCGGCCCTACGGCAGCTACGTGATGGAAAACGTGCTCTTCAAGATCAGTTTCCCGGCCGAGTTCCATTCGCAGACCGCGGTCGAGGCGGCGATGACGATCCACGGCGAGCTGAAGAAGCTCGGCAAGACCGAGAAGGACATCCGGAAGATCACCATCCGCACGCACGAGGCCTGCATCCGCATCATCGACAAGAAGGGGCCGCTGAACAACCCGGCCGACCGCGACCACTGCATCCAGTACATGGTGGCGGTGCCGATCATCTTCGGCCGGCTCACTGCCGCCGACTACGAGGATGCCGTCGCCGCCGATCCGCGCATCGACGCACTGCGCGACCGCATCGTCTGCGTCGAGGATCCGAAGTTCACCAAGGACTACCACGACCCGGGCAAGCGCTCGATCGCCAACGCGCTGACGGTGGAGTTCACCGACGGCAAGAAGCTCAAGGAAATCGTGGTCGAGTACCCGATCGGGCACAAGCGCCGACGCAAGGAAGGCATGCCGGTGCTGGTGGCCAAGTTCAGGACCAACCTGGCGCGCGTGTTCCCGTCGAAGCAGGCTGCCGCGATCCTGGATCTGTGCCTCGACGCCAAGCGGCTCGACGCCACGCCCGTCAACGAATTCGTCGACCTGATGGTCATCTAGCGACCCACCGAACCGAGGCTTCTCCCATGGCTCACAACCTCTTCAATTCCCTGCAGGACTTCTCGATCGGCGCCAAGAAAGGCCGCTACTACAGCCTCGCCGCGCTCGAGAAGGCCGGCGTCGGCAAGGTGTCGCGCCTGCCGGTGTCGATCCGCATCGTGCTCGAGTCGGTGCTGCGCAACTGCGACGGCGTCAAGGTCACCGAGGAACACGTGCGTCAGCTTGCCAACTGGAAGCCGAAGGCCGATCGCACCGACGAGATCCCGTTCATCGTTGCCCGTGTCGTGCTGCAGGACTTCACCGGCGTGCCGCTGCTGGCAGACCTGGCGGCGATGCGCAACGTCGCGGCCGGCATGGGCAAGAACCCGAAGACGATCGAGCCGCTGGTGCCGGTCGATCTGGTGGTCGACCACTCGGTGATGATCGACCACTACGGCGGCAAGGACTCGCTCGA
>JALORV010000449.1 GCA_025458735.1 Burkholderiaceae bacterium
TACTGCGAAAGCCTCCTTTCGTTTGGCGGGCGCAAGATTTGCTTGATCTCAAGCAACTCGTCCCGGCGGCCGGGCGTCATCACCTCAATGATTTACCGGAGACCTCTCGTGACCTCTTTGAACCGGCGATGGAACGCTCTGGGTGCCGTGTGCGCAGCGTCCCTTGGGTTGTCGATCAACGCGCATGCGGCCGTCATCACTTCCGGAAATTTTGCTTCGGCGCTGGTCGGGACGGCAAGCTGCCAAGCCGGCTACCCCAGCCCTCAGTGCAGTTACCAGGGGTTCGACACCACGGGCGACCTGGCCTACGCCGGCGGCCCGGCCAACGTGTCCATCGCCAGCAGCACGATTGCTGGCTACTCGACCATCCACCACGAGGCCTTCATCAACGACGGGCAGTACGGGAACGGCCGGAGCTGGATTGCCGGCACTGCGGATTCGTGGCTCAAGATCGATCTGGGCGGCACGCAGTCGATCGGCGCCATCTCATTCGGCCGGGATCGTCTGGGCAATTTCAACGACCGTGATCCGGGCCAGTTCACGATCGAATTCGCGCTGATCGACGCCGTATTCGCCAGCGGGAACGCAGCGAATGACGCTACCGAATACAGTGGCCTCATCAACTCATCGTCGCTGGGATTCAGTGGGTTCATCACCGGCCCGCAGACGGTCTTCGTGGATCTGTCGGCACAGCCGGTCAGTGCCCGCTATATCAAGATGACCTTTACCAACAGCGGCACCGCCATCGATGAGGTCGAGGTCTTCGCGGCCGTGCCGGAGCCTGCCTCACTGGCGCTCGTCGGGCTTGCGCTCATGGGTCTGGGCGTCAGCCGGCGCCACCGCACCGCTGGGTGAGCACGACGCGCGCTCACGATCACCGCGGGCGTGCCCACTCTTAGCTTGAACGGGCGTCCCGCAAGTCGCGCTTGGGCAACTTGCCACGGGAGCGTTCGGGCAGGGCCATCTCGAGAGCAGAGGCAGCCACGGACGCCGGCCCGAGGATTCCAGATTCGCCATGGTTCGGTCCGGCCCCATCGGCGCCGCCGCGCCCGCCACGGCCGGGGCAATGGCCGCGCAGGTGCGGCCGGCATCTTCGGAAACGAGGTGGTAGGCCGTGTTGGACTTGAACCAACGACCAAAGGATTATGAGAACGAGAATCGTTTCTGTTTGGCGCGAGTAAGCCGAAGATTTTGAAGGCCTTTTTTCTTGGTGCCCGCCCCGGGTATCGGAAACCGAACGTATGCCGAACCTCTATGGATCGGCCCGGCAGCGTCAGTCAGTTTTCTCGATCTAAATCAACGGGTTACTCTTCGCCGAGCCGAACCGAACCCGAACTGACCCGCCGAATCTCGGGTTGGGCGGTGTCGGGTGCGTCCAGAACCGCGGCCCGAGGCGCCCCCCGGGGGCCCGGCGATGGGGGTGGCCATGCCCCGCCCGCGCGGGTGGCGCCCTGGGGCCGCCCGGGGCCGGCGTGGCCACCGGGGACCGCAGTGTCCGGCGCCGTAGCTGGCCCCGCCCCCTGCGCGCCCGGGTCGTCCCGCCCGACGTCAGAACGGCGGCCTCTCAACACCGCCCGCCTCGCGACTGCCCTCGGCGACCTTCCGTGCGCGCGAGACTGCAATGGTAGGAACCTGCCATCCGTACCGGACCGACCGACTCCCGTTGATGTTAAGGCTTGTGCGACACCTGCCCTCGCGCGCGGAGGTCGCATACCCACACTGCGTCCGGGCAGGTGTCGCATAAGCCTCGAGGGAGGAAACCGCGGCCTCGAGGGAGGAAACCGCGGCGAACGCCACGGTGGTCGTTGAGCGCAGCGGCTATGGCGATTGATCGGCGCTGGCGTGGCGATCCGGCCGCGCGTGGCGCCTCGTCGAGGCCGCGCCGACAAGCAAGAGTGGCTTGCGACGAGCCACTGCGCTGCAGCAGTCGCCGCCAGCGCGGCATCCGGGCGCGGTCATCAAGCAGCGCACGCAGCGAGCCACCGGACGCCGTGGTCGGCGTCGAGTCGGTCGATGGTGATCGCGCGTCGTCATGATGCTGGTGGCGCCCGAATCGAGCAGCCACGCAAGAAGACCTGCAGCACCACCATCGCGCGGCCGCAGTGCGCGCACACGAAGGTTGGCGCCGGTGCGGTAAACGTATCGTCGGCGGACTCGGCGGACTCGGCGGACTCGGCCGACGGCGGCTGCATGACCTGCAACAGCTCGCGCGCAAGCGCCAGGTTGTCGCGCCGGTGGCCGTTGGCCAGCAGCCCGTAGTGCCGGATCCGGTGGAAGCCGCCCGGCAGGACATGCAGCAGGAACCGGCGCATGAACTCGTGCGGGCTCAGCGTCATCGCCTTGTGGCGCGTCTTCCCCTTGGCGCCGTCCTTGGCTCGGTAGTCCTTCCAGCGGAAGGTGACGCCGCGCTCGTCCATCGCGAGCAGCCGGCTGTTGGAGATGGCCACGCGGTGCGTGTAGCGCGACAGGTAGGCCTGTTCGCCGAAGAACCTGAGCGCGCCGCTGTCGTGCAGCCGCTGAAGCTCCTCCAGGAAGCGCCGCCTGAACAGCCGCGACAGCACACGCACCGGCAGGAAGAACCCGGGCCGGCACGCGATCCAGCGCGTGCCGTCTGGTGCCAGCCCGCCGCCGGGCACGATGCCGTGCACGTGCGGGTGGTGGGTCAGCGCCGAGCCCCATGTGTGCAGTACCAGCGTGGCGCCGATGCTCGCGCCCAGGCGCTTGGGATCCGCCGCGATACGCAGCAGCGTCTCGGCAGCGATGTCGAACAGCAAGCCGTACAGCGCCGCCTTGTTCTGGTACGCGATGTCGGCGATGGGCGCCGGCAGCGTGAAGACCACGTGGTAGTACTCCACCGGCGCTGCGCTGCTCTGGCACTTCGGGCAGTGCCGGTTGCGACACGAG
Source organism: Burkholderiaceae bacterium (assembly GCA_025458735.1). Next base: position 2,905 of record JALORV010000449.1, read on the forward strand.
TTGTACGAGACCTGGTCGAGGCCACACCCGTCGCAGCGAAGGACATGGCCACCCAGTGCCGCCGTGCGGCACTGGGTGATGGCCGACATCACCTTGAGCTGAGCCAGGCTCAGGTGACCGCGCTGGGCGTCCCGCCAGGCGGGCCCGTGTGCACGGAAGATGTCGGCGACCTCCAGGGCGGGTCGCCCCTGCACGATGGCGCGCTGCTACTGGGCTGGCGGCTTGGGTGAAGGCTCGGGCACAGGTTCTGCTGCCGGCTTGTCGGACGTGTGATCCAGCGG
>JALORV010000066.1 GCA_025458735.1 Burkholderiaceae bacterium
GCGAAGGCCCTGCACTCCCCCCGAAGCCGCGCCCGATGCGGCGTCTGTCAACGTGCCGGCATTGGAGACCGCCCAAACGGCGACGGCATGCACCGCCCAGGCTGCCAGCGACCAAAGTGCAAGAAGGCCGAACACCACCAGCCAGCTGAGTGCGTAGAACATGATCGTTTCCTCTTCGTTGAGCGGCAGCCGGCAGTCTTCAGCTCTTTGAGATTCGAATAAACCAGTGCCAGGCAGATTTAGACTCCTGTTTTTCCGATGTGAGATCGGCATGCTGAACTACCGCCACCTGTACTACTTCTGGGTCGTCACCAAGGAAGGCGGCTTCGCCCGCGCGGCCGAGCGGCTGGACATGGCGGTGCAGACCATCAGCGCCCAGGTGCGGGAACTCGAGAAAGCGCTCGGCCACCAGTTGCTCAAGCCGGCCGGCCGGGGCGTGGCGATGACCGAGGCGGGCCAGGCTGCCTTCTCCCGTGCCGAGGAAATCTTCCAGATCGGCCAGGTCATCCCCGACGAAGTGCGCGAGGCGGCCAGCGGCAAGGTCGCCCGTCTCGCCGTCGGGCTGTCGGACGGGATTTCCAAGCTGGCCGCGCACGCGCTGCTGGAGCCGGTGCTGGCCACGCCATCGCTGCGGCTGGTATGCCATGAAGGCGAGTTCGAGCAATTGCTGGCTGAACTGGCGCTGCATCACCTTGACCTGGTGCTCGCCGGGCAGCCGGCACCGCGCAACCCGAACCTGCGCCTGACGAGCGAACGGGTCGTCGAGTCGCCGGTGGAGTGGTACGGGCCCGCGGCCCACGTGCACAAGGCCGATGTGGATCAGTTCCCGCAATCGCTGAACCGGCTGCCGGTGCTGTTGCCCACCGGCCACTCGGCCTTGCGCCCCACGCTGGATCGCTGGTTCGAGGCCAAGGGACTGCGGCCGCGCATCGTCGGCGAGTTCGAGGACAGCGCTTTGCTGGCGGTGTTCGCCACGCGCGGGCTGGGCGTGTTTCCTGTCAGCCGCCTCGGTGCCAACGACGTGCGGTTGATGCGCGGACTGCGGCTTCTTGGGCGCTGCGACGACGTGAAGGAGGAAATCCACGCCATCCGGTCACGCCGCGGACAGCACCACCCGCTGGCGCTGCAGGTGATAGCGGCGGCGCACGCCTGACCAAGGTCGCTCAGGCGGCCTGCGGGCCTGCAGCAAGGAGGCGGCCTGCCTGTGCTTCCGAACCGAGGCCCCAATGGCGGCGGGCAGCCTCCAGGACAAGGGTCTCCCCGTCGGCCAGGTGTTCGTCGGCGCGGGCGGCAGCGACCGCCAGCCGCAGCACCTTGCGCTGAAGCGCCGGCTCGTCCACCTCGGCCATCAGGGAGGCCAACGCGCTGTCGTCCACGCTGGCCATCATCGAACCTCCGGAATAGGCAACCATCAGGAGATCCTCGCACAGCGACTGCACGATGCTGGGCAGGCGGTCGGGTTCCAACCCCAGCTCACGCGGTCCATCAAGTTGGTTCAACACATCGAACTCCGAGCGGCAGACGTGGCCGTCGGCGATCAGGACCAGTGCCACGATGCGTGCGGCGGCCTCGGGGCTGTTGCGGGGGTAGGAGCGCATGGCGGTTGCCTCTCTGTCGTCAACGGATGGGAGTCGGGGTGTCGCGTGAAGCGTGTTTGCACTCGAAAGCCAGAAGGCGGTGGGCACGCGCCTGCCCTGTCGATCGTGCCCCGTGCGTCGGTGCGGCTGGCGCGCGACACCGGAGTCTCTGCAACTGAAGTGAACCTCCATGGTCGGGTCTCGGAGAAGCCTGGACACGGTCGAATGTGGACTTGATGTGTTCGATGAAGAAGCAGATCTTCCGTGAGCCTTGCTTCGGGAAAGCCGAGCCGAAAGAGGGGCAGCAAGGGACAGAACAGAAACCTGCGCACCAGTCCCGGTTCACGGTCCCGTGCGCTCGCCCGAACGCCGCTGCGCGACCGCAGGACCACTTGCTCACGGCGCGGGGCGCTTGCGCAGCAGTTCGAGCATGGACTCGGCGACGGCCGTTGACGACGCGGGGTTCTGTCCGGTGACCAGCGCGCCATCGACGGCGACATGGCGCTGGAAGACACCGGCCGACTCGAAGCGGCCGCCCAGCGCACGCAGCCGGTCTTCGAGCAGGAACGGCACGACGCTTTTCATGCCGGCGGCAGCCTCTTCCAGGTTGGTGAAGCCATTGACGCGGCGGCCGGCGACCCAGGGCGTGCCGTCGGCCTTGCGCGCCGACAGCAGCCCGGCAGGACCATGGCACACGGCGCCGACGGGTGCGCCGCGGCCGAGTGTCTCTTCGACGATTCGGCGCAGGTTCGGATCGTCCGGAAAGTCCCACATCGTGCCGTGCCCGCCGCTGAGGAAGACGGCTGCGTAGTCGCCGGACTTCAGCTCGGCCAGAGGCCGTGTTGCCTGCATGGCCGCCCAGGCCGCGGGGATGCGTTTGACGCTGTCGGCCGAGCCCGAGCGCGGGTCGATCGGGCCGATGCCGCCGCGTGGCGAGGCCACGTGCACCTCGTAGCCGGCCTCGCTGAAGACGCGCCAGGGGTCGGTGTACTCCGATGCCCAGACGCCCGTGGCTCGCCCGGTACCGGGCACTTTGGCAGTGTTGGTCAGGACGATCAGCACGCGTTCGCGCCCTGCAGCATTGGCGCGGACCAGTGCAGTCATCGTGAGCAAGCCCAACCCGACGGCGGGCAACCGAATGAATGTCGAACGACGCACGACGGAACCCTCCGAGTGAATTGACGGGCAGCCAGGCCGCAGGCTAAGACCGGCAGGTCGCACGGAAAAGCAGAAGGAAAGTGAGCGATGTGACGGAAAAACCGAAGTGTCTTGCCCGCCGATGGCGAATGTGGGTGCACTTTGCCGGCACGTACTCGCGCAGGGCGGGAACGGCAGCGGCCCGACCGCGTGAGTGTCACGCGCGGGCGGGGCGGGTCTCGGTGATCTGGGTGCGAGCGAAGGCCTGATCGGCAGCCGAGAAGTCCCATTGCTCGATCAGGCAGCAGCCCGGGGACGAGTCCGCGCCCCATCGCACCAGGTTCAGCGAGTTGGGCGCCTCCGGGCGGGTTCGCGACGACACGGCAGTTCCGGCCTGAACCACCCACATTCGCCGCGCCAACCCGTGCAGCGCCAGCGTGTAGGGCAGATGAATGTGCCCGCCCATGATCAGGTCGGCGCCGGCGGCCGACCAGACCCGCGTGGCGGCGCCGTGCCCATGCAACAGGTTGGGCCGGTCCCGAGCCTGGGTCACGGCCGCGGGCTGGTGCACCACCACCACACGCAGCTGCCGCGGGCTGGCTGCGGTCAGCAGCTTCGCCACACGATCGATCTGCGCCGCGGACACCTCACCGTTCTTGTGACGCCATGCCCGTGTGGTGTTGACACCCACGAGCAGAAGATCCTGCGACTCGTGCACGGGCTGGAGCTCGCGCCCGAACACCGCCGCGTAGCGCGCGTACGGGCGGGTCAGGCGGGCCCAGAGGTCGAACAGCGCAATGTCGTGGTTGCCGGGGATGGCCAGAACCGGCGCGCCCAATCGGTCGACGAAGGCCTTTGCGGCGCGGAACTGCGCCGGCCGCGCACGCTGCGTGATGTCACCTGACAGCACCACCACGTCCGGCCGCTGCTTGGCTGCCAGGGTGACCAAGGCCTCGACCACATGCGGCTGTTCGGTGCCGAAGTGGGTGTCGGAGATCTGCAGCAGCACACTCATGCCGCAGCCTCCGGCACCTCGGCCGTCCCCGCTGCGTCGGCGGCTTGGAGCACGTACAGGGGCTTGTCCAGCACGCGGATGTCGATGGGCGTGCGCATGAGTGCCACCTCGCCGTCGAACGCCACGACGACCTCCCTGCGGCCGGGTGTCAGCGTGGGCTGCACCACCATGTGCTGGAACTCGAAGCCTTCCACGCCCGCGGCTTCGCCCAGCCTGCCCATCGCCCCATGCAGCATCAGCCCGATCATCGACAGCGTTCCGATGGGCCGCAGCATTATGGCGGCCATGCTGCCGTCGCCGGGCGTGCCGGCCAGGGTGTCTTCCGGCTCCGCACCGAACTGCTGCAGCTGCAGCCGGTTGTTGCCGACGAAAAGCGTCAAGGTCTGCACGTCGCGAACCGTGCCACCCATCTCGATGTGCAGGCGCAGCCGGCGCTGTGCGCGCAGCAGCGTCGCACAGGCCGCCACGAACGCCACCCAGCGGCTGCGGCCGAAGCGGGCTTTGTAGGCTTCGCGGTCCTGCAGCAGTTCGGGGTAGACGCCGAGGCTTGCGTTGACCAGGAAGACCCGCTCGTTGACGGCTGCCACCTGCACCGGCATCGGGCGCGCGTCCAGCAGCAGCAGCGCTGCGGCGGCCGGCTCGGTGGGTATGCCGTGCGTCCTGGCAAAGTAGTTGAAGGTGCCGTAGGGAATGACGCCCATCGCACAACCGGCTGCGTGCGCGGCCTGGGCCACCGCGTTGAGGCTGCCATCGCCGCCGACGGCGATCACCGCACCACCGCCCGCCACCGCCGCCGCTGCCGCCTCGGCGGCCACCCGCGGCAGATCAGCAGGCCCGCAGATCAGCAGTTCGCCCTTTCGCCCACGGGCCGCCAGGGCCGATTCGATCACCGCGCGCTTGGCGTCGATGTCGAGGGCGCCTGCAGCGGCGTTGATCACGAACAGCAGGGCCGACGCGGGGTCGAGGCGCGGAACCGACATCGCTCCTTGTCGCGCGCTGCCTGCCCTCATGGCGCTGACACTGGACACCATCAGTCATGCCGCAGCAGATCGCCGAACACGGTGTGCTCGCCGTTTCCACGATCGGCGCCCGGAGCGTCGTACGGAACCAGCCAGCGAGGCTTGCCGCCGGCGATCGCCATGCAAGGGCCGAAGCGGGGGTCGTCGGCCACGGCGATGCCTTCCGGGTCGGCGTCTTCTTCGGCCGTGCCGGGCAGGTCCAGCAGGTCGGCCAGCGGGAAGTCGCGCACCTTGCCAGAGCGCAAGACCTCGTGTCCGACGGGGCTGAGCCGGCGCAGGCGGTCCAGGCCACGGGCTTCGCCGCCAGCCACCCAGAGCCGCTCGCCGGTGAAGGCCGCGCCGGACAGGTTGGTTTGCAGCAGGGAGCCGGGCGCGAACTCGAGGCGGACGGCGTTCGCGGCTCGGGTGCTGGGCATGGCGTCGGTTGTCCGGGGGATGAAGTGCCAGGAAGGTCCGCGGATCGGATCTCGTGCAAGCCGCGGCCGCCAAACCGCGAAGTCTGCGACCGAACGCCTCTCTTGTGTTCAGGTTTGGCCGATGTCGGCGTTCTCGAAAAGCTGCTTCTTCCGAACCACCGCGAGCCTTACGTTTCGTCGGTCCCTCAACCGATGGAGATCCGTGATGCAAGTGCTGTTCAAGTCCCGCCATCCTCAAGCCATCGAGCTGCGCCAGCTGGCCGAGCGCCGCGTGCGCTTTGTGTTGCGGCGCCTGAGTTGGCTCGTGCCACGGGCCGAGGTGCGCTTGTCCGACGTGAACGGACCCCGTGGCGGGGTCGACAAACGCTGCCAGGTGGAACTGACGACCGATGGCGCAGGGTCGGTTCGTCGTCGCCTCCGTGGCGAAGGACTGGCGAGCCGCGCTGGACCAGGCGCTGGCGCGCGCTGCACGGTTCCTGATGCGTCTGTGGCGCCGCGGCAGTGACTCCCGGCGCCTGCGCCAGCGCTTCATCAGCCTCGAACGCTGAACCCAACCGAACGGAGGACCCGACACCATGAACCCCATGACGCCCGTCCCCGCTACCGCTCGCCCGGATTCAGCAGTCCGACTTGAGCCTGTCACATCACACACGCACGTCCGGTTCATCAAGCCGATGCACTAGAGCGCCGGCAAGGGTCTTTGCGCTGATGTGGCGCTTCATCTCGCGCACACCGCGCACCGATTGATCGAAGTGTTGCTTGTCCGTCTGCAATGTCCTTCATCAGTGAACCAAGAGCCTTCAGCTGTTGCGGAGTCAGGT
>JALORV010000067.1 GCA_025458735.1 Burkholderiaceae bacterium
CAGCGCATCGACCATCGGCAACGCGTGCTCCGAGTGCCGCTGCCCCACCACGGCACTGCGACTGCTCAGGGAGTCGCCATGCAGCAGGGCCACCGAGCAGGCCTCGGTGGCGGTGTCGATGGCGAGCAGGCCAGGTGGAGTCATGCCGCAGCAGGCGGTTCGGAGGGACGGCCGTCGGACGAAGCGGCCGGACAAGGTGACAGCGATCGATTCTAGCGACGGCCCGTATCGTGCCGCGGCGGGCCGGACTTCAGAAGCTGGATCCCGGCTGGCGAAGAAATTCGAGTTCCTCCGCCGAGGAGACCCGGCCGAGGATGGCGTTGCGATGGGGGAAGCGGCCGAAGCGCCGGATCACGTCGCGGTGGCGTTCGGCCCAGTCGCGTCGGCCAGTGCACGGAACAGCCGCACCGACTCGTCCTGGTCCGCCAGCGACTCCGAGTGCTCGAACGGCAGGTAGATGAACCATCGCTCGCAGGGATCGCAGCTGCGGTCCTCACCGCTGGCGACAATCCCATGCGCCAGGGCAAGTGCCGCCGGATCGCCGGCGAAGGCACGCGGCGTGTCGCGGTAGACGTTGCGGGTGAACTGATCGAGCAGCAGGATCAGTGCGCGCCGGCCCTGCAGGTCCTGCTGCCAGTTGCCCAGTGCGCCGCCCAGCGCCAGTTCGATCGAGGTGCCGAAGCGGTCCCGGATCTCGCTGTCCGTCGCCGCCGACTTGCGGAACCAGAAGTCGCGCACATCGCGCGGATGACCTTCGGGTCCGAACCAGTAGTCGAGAACGTCGCGAGGTTGCATCGGACGAGGATACGCCGCCGGCGCACTGGCTCCGGCGGCGTACTGCGGCTGGGACTACGGCGCGAGTTCAGCGATCGTCGAGCACCTTGAACTGGAACGGCTGGGCACCCGGTGCGGCCAGCGCGCCGATGGCCACGACCGTCTTCACATCACCGGCCGCCAGCGTGACCGGAACACCGGCTGCCGTCGGAAGAATCGGCGTCGTCGCGCCCGTCGGAACCACCGCCAGCGTGTATGTGCCCGCATCGAGTTCGAGCGAGGTCGCTGTCGCATTGGGGAACGAGAGGTTGGTCACCGGCCGCGCCGCGATGGCGCCGTTGACCAGCACCACGACATCGACCGCAGGAGCATCCGGCGACAGATGGATTACCCGGACCTTCGCCTTCCCGGCCACCGGTGCGCGACTGTCGGCAAAGGCGGCGAGCCGAAGCGCCTGCGCGCCCGTTCCGCCCAGCAGGCCGATTGCGAACACGCTGGTCGACGTTCCACGCGCCAGGGTGGCGCCGTTCAGGTCGAGCACGCCAGCCAGGGTCCCGGCCAGCGCCACGGAGGCGTCGTAGGTTCCCGCATTCACATTCAGGAAACCCGAGTCCGCCGGGAAGGTCACGTTGGAGAGCGCCCGATTGGCCGCGCTGTTGGCCTCACCAGGGGTCTTCAGGAACACATCGACCGCCGGCACGTTCGGCGAGAAATGGGCCACGCGCAATGCGGCGCGCCCGTCCCGCAGGAAGCTGGCTGATCCGCCCTTGGGCGCCACCAGCAACTGGATCGGCGACACGCTCGGCCCGGCATCCGGAACGGCGACCAGCACGATGTCGTTGCCGGCAGCAAGCGTCACGGTGGCATCGAACGCCACCGCGGTCTGGCCGTCGACCACCGCGCGAACCCGGTAGCTGCCGGCCGGCACCTGCAATGCGGCCTGCGTCGCAGCGGGCGCCTGCTGGGAGAACGCGAGATTGTCGATGGTCGGCGTCGATGGCAGGGCATCGGCAGGCGCCGTGACGAAGATGTCGACAGCCGGCACCGCGGGCGCTCCGTGAACGACACGCAGCTTGGCCTGGCCGGTCGACGGCGCGGCACCGCTGTCATCGATCACAACCGCCTGCAGACGGGTCGCACCGGTCGTCCCGCTACCAACGGCAATGGCCGTCACGTCGCGCGCAGCAGCCAGCGTGGCCTGCAGGTCGATGGCAGCCGAGGTAGCGGGCTGGCCTGCCAGGGACACCTGGACGCGAGTGGCGCCGGCCGGGATCGTATTGAAGGCCGAGGCCTGACCGAAGGTCACACCGGCAAGTGCCCGGGCTCCGTTGACGAAGACATCGACCGCCGGGGTGTCGGCGGACGCGTGGATGGCCCGCAGCTGCGTCGTCGGTGTCGTCGGCGTCACCGGGACGATCGGGTCATCGTCCCCGCCGCACGCTGCCAGCAAGGCGGTGGCCACCACCGCGCCACCGATCCTGAAAATCCTTGAATTCATCGTTCCTCCGTCAAAGGTGAACCGCTTGCGTCGCCCAGCACCCGGCCGCTGGCACGGGGCAAATGGGCTTCGAAGCGCAACTGCGCACTCACAGCCGGAGCGAAAGTTACCCGATAGTCTTGTTTATTACTAATCAGTATTTTCCATAAACCTACCGGTTTTGCGCTACGCGGGGCCGGTCAGCCGCGGCACTGCTTTGCCTTGGACGAAAAAAAGGGCGCCGAAGCGCCCTTCTCGGGAAAAGCGAACTGCGGGTCAGGCCGCGGCGTACATCGTGGCGCGCTTGCGGACGACTTCCAGCAGTCCCTGGCAGGCATCCTCGACATAGTCGAGCACCGTGCCGAAACCTTCCGGGCCGCCGTAGTAGGGATCAGGCACCGTTGCGGCATCAAACTCGCCGGCAAAGCGCATCAGCAAATGCAGCTTGTGCTTGTGCCCGCGCGGGCACTGCTGCTGCAGCAGCGACAGGTTCTCCCAGTCCATCGCGAGGATCAGGTCGAACTCGCGGAAGTCGTCCTGCGTGACCTGGCGCGCACGAAACTCGCCGAGGTCGTAGCCGCGCTTGCGGGCGGCCTGCTGGGCACGCACGTCGGCCGGTTCACCGACGTGATAGGCATGCGTGCCGGCCGACGCGATATGCACGCTGTCGTCGAGCCCGCCGTCGCGCACCATCTTGCGGAACACACCCTCGGCCGTGGGCGAGCGGCAGATGTTGCCCATGCAAACAAAGAGGATCTTGGTCATAGCTTCGTTCACCTTTCCCGATGGGCGGTCTTTCCGCCCTGCTTTTCCTGCGCGCCCTGGTTACCGGCACGTCCTTTTCTGCAACCTAACGCGCCCGAACCCGTCTCGGACGACACCCAATCCTGCAGACTGGGGATCCCGCCAGAAGTTCAGGCGCCCGGCGACCACCGGATGCGCCCGCCGCCTCGACGGCAACCACAGGCTTTCGACTCACGCGGCCTTCGCTCCCGGCACCAGCACGGCGACATTCCCGCTGCCGCCCGACCCGAATACCTGCTCCTTCAGCAAGGCCAGCTGGTCGCGCACGCGGGCGGCCTTCTCGAATTCGAGGTTCCTGGCGTGCTCGAACATCTGCTTTTCGAGCCGCTTGATCTCCTTGCCGACCTGCTTTTCCGACATCACCTCGTACTCGGCCGCGGCCACCGCCACCTTGCGGTCCTCGCGCTGGGACGCGGGGTCGTAGACGCCGTCGATGAGCTCGCGCACTTCCTTGACCACACCACGCGGAACGATGCCGTGGGCGGTGTTGAACAGTTCCTGCCGGGCGCGACGGCGCGCCGTCTCGTCGAGCGCGCGCTGCATCGAGTCCGTGACCGTATCGGCGTAGAGGATCGCCTTGCCGTTGAGGTTGCGGGCAGCGCGGCCGATGGTCTGGATCAGCGATCGGCCCGAGCGCAGGAAACCTTCCTTGTCGGCGTCGAGGATCGCCACCAGCGAGACCTCGGGCAGATCCAGACCCTCCCGCAGCAGGTTGATGCCGACCAGCACGTCGAAGGTGCCCGCGCGCAGGTCGCGGATGATCTCGACCCGCTCGACGGTGTCGACGTCCGAGTGCAGATAGCGCACCTTGACCCCGTGCTCGGAGAGGAACTCGGTCAGGTCTTCCGCCATGCGCTTGGTCAGCGTGGTGATCAGGACCCGCTCGCCGGCGGCCACGCGCAACGCGATCTCCGACAGCACGTCGTCGACCTGGGTGCGGGCCGGCCGCACCTCAACCGCCGGATCGATCAGCCCGGTCGGCCGCACGACCTGCTCGACCACCTGCGACGAATGCTGCAGCTCGTAGTCGGCCGGCGTGGCAGAGACGAATACGCAGCGGCGCATCTTGCGTTCGAACTCGTCGAAGCGCAGCGGGCGGTTGTCCAGCGCCGACGGCAGCCGGAACCCGAACTCCACCAGGGTTTCCTTGCGCGCCCGGTCGCCGCGGTACATGCCGCCCAGCTGAGGCACCGTCACGTGCGACTCGTCGATGATCATCAGCGCGTCGGGCGGCAGGTAATCGACCAGGGTCGGCGGCGGCTCGCCCGGCGCCGCACCGGAGATGTGCCGCGTGTAGTTCTCGATGCCCTTGCAGAAACCGAGCTCGTTCAGCATCTCCATGTCGAAACGGGTGCGCTGCTCGATGCGCTGCGCCTCTACGAGCTTGCCGGCGGCGACGAACTGCTCGATGCGTTCCTTGAGCTCGGCCTTGATGCCCTCGATCGCGCGCAGCACGTTTTCACGCGGCGTCACGTAGTGCGATGACGGATACAGCGTGAAACGCGGGATCTTCTGGCGCACCCGACCCGTCAGCGGATCGAACAGCTGGATCGAGTCGACCTCATCGTCGAGCAGTTCCACCCGCACCGCCAGTTCGGCGTGCTCCGCAGGGAAGATGTCGATCGTGTCGCCGCGAACGCGGAAGGTGCCGCGCGCGAACTCCAGTTCGCTGCGCTTGTACTGCATCTGCGTCAGCCGCACGATGACGTCGCGCTGGCTGTAGCGGTCCTTGTGCCGCAGGGTCAGCACCATGGAGTGGTAGTCCGACGGATCGCCGATGCCGTAAATGGCCGATACCGTCGCGACGATCACTACATCGCGCCGCTCGAGCAGCGACTTGGTCGCCGACAGCCGCATCTGCTCGATGTGCTCGTTGATCGACGAGTCCTTCTCTATATAAAGATCGCGCGAAGGAACGTAGGCCTCGGGCTGGTAGTAGTCGTAGTAGGAAACGAAATACTCGACCGCGTTGTTCGGAAAGAACTCGCGCATCTCCGAGTACAGTTGTGCCGCGAGTGTCTTGTTCGGTGCCAGCACCAAAGTCGGGCAGCCCGCGCGGGCGATGACGTTGGCCATCGTGTAGGTTTTGCCCGAACCGGTCACACCGAGCAGCGTCTGGAATGCCAGTCCGTCGATCAGCCCTTGCGAGAGCTGCGCGATGGCTTCCGGCTGGTCACCTGCCGGGGCGAACGGCTGGTGCAACTGGAACGGGCTGTCGGGAAAGGTCTGTAACACGAAATTTTTGCACTGCAATAGCGCTGGACCAAGCGCGGATGCTAGCATCGCAGCGCAAAAAAGCCCATACCTTTCATAGCGCCTGCCTTTGTGGTAGTCCTCGACAAATCAAATACTTAGAAACGGTTTGAGAACGATTCCGAGGCGTTTGCCCAGCCCCGCGAGGGCAGTCGAGGCGCGTCTGGAGGGGATGGCAGTGGGGACACTCCGCCCTGCCGCACCCTCCTCCTCTGGCGCAGCCTTAGGTATGAACGATAACTTTCTGATAAATATAAGAAAACGTTGCCGATTACGACCATGACCGTCATGACACCCTCCCTGTTCGCCGGCGTCGAGCTGGCGCCGCGCGACCCCATCCTCGGACTCAACGAAGGCTTCGCCCAGGACAGCCGCACCAACAAGGTGAACCTGGGCGTCGGCGTGTACTTCTCTGAGGACGGACGCATTCCGGTCATGCGGGCCGTGGCAGAAGCCGAGAAGCGGCGCGCGGCACAGCCGGCGCCGCGCGGTTACCTGCCGATCGAGGGA
>JALORV010000450.1 GCA_025458735.1 Burkholderiaceae bacterium
GCGCTGGCCTACATGGGCCTGGAGCCGAACAAGCCGATCGCCGACATCCACGTCGACAAGGTCTTCATCGGCTCGTGCACGAACAGCCGCATCGAGGACCTGCGCGCCGCCGCCGCGGTGGTGCGCAAGGTCGGCGGCAGGGTCGCGCCGAACGTGAAGCTGGCCATGGTCGTGCCCGGCTCGGGCCTGGTGAAGGCGCAGGCCGAGGCCGAAGGCCTGCACGAGGTCTTCAAGGCGGCCGGTTTCGACTGGCGCGAGCCCGGCTGCAGCATGTGCCTGGCGATGAACGCCGACCGGCTCGAGCCCGGCGAGCGCTGCGCATCGACCAGCAACCGCAACTTCGAAGGGCGCCAGGGCGCCGGCGGCCGCACCCACCTGGTGAGCCCGGCGATGGCCGCGGCAGCTGCGCTGGCCGGGCATTTCGTCGACGTCCGCCGCATCGCCTGAAGCGCAAGGGAGAGCAACCGATGAAACCACTGCTCACGCTGATCGCGGCCCTGTGGCTGCTGGCCGGCTGCAACACCATTGCCGGCATGGGCAAGGACATCTCGAGCGCCGGCACCAGCATCGAGAACGCCGCCAACTCGAACAAGAAGAAGCAATAGGACCCCGCCGCGATGCAAGCCTTCACCGTGCACCAGGGGCTGGTGGCCCCGCTGGACCGTGAGAACGTCGACACCGACGCGATCATCCCGAAGCAGTTCCTGAAGTCGATCGCGCGCACCGGCTTCGGCCCGAACCTGTTCGACGAGTGGCGCTACCTCGACAAGGGCGAGCCGGGGCAGGATCCGGCCGCACGCAAGCCGAACCCCGACTTCGTGCTGAACCAGCCGCGCTACCTGGGCGCGTCGATCCTGCTCGCGCGCCGCAACTTCGGTTGCGGCTCGAGCCGGGAGCAGGTCGCGCGGCTGTTCGACGCGGTCGCCGCGTTCCCAGGTTATGCGCTGACCGTCGACCTGCCGCGGCAGGTGGTGGTCGAGCCCGACGGCAGCGAGTTGCCCTTCGATGTCGCGCCGTTCCGCAAGTACTGCCTGATCAACGGCTACGACGACATCGGCCTGACGCTGCGCCATGCCGACAAGATCCGCGTCTTCGAGGCCGAACGGCTGGCGCGCTTGCCCTGGCTCGACCACCGGAGCGTCGGATGAAGATCGCGATCCTGCCCGGCGACGGCATCGGCACCGAGATCATGGCCGAGGCCGTGAAGGTGCTGAACGCCCTCGAGCTGCGCTTCGAGACGGAGACGGCGCTCGTCGGCGGTGCGGCCTACGACGCGCACGGCCACCCGCTGCCGGACAGCACGCTGGCGCTGGCCCGGTCCGCCGACGCGATCCTGTTCGGCGCGGTGGGCGACTGGAAGTACGACAAGCTCGACCGGCCGCTGCGCCCGGAGCAGGCGATCCTGGGGCTGCGCAAGCACCTCGGGCTGTTCGCCAACTTCCGCCCGGCGATCTGCTACGAGCAGCTGACGCACGCGTCGTCGCTGAAGCCGGCGCTGGTGGCGGGGCTCGACATCCTGATCATCCGCGAGTTGACCGGCGACATCTACTTCGGCCAGCCGCGCGGCCGCCGCACCGCGGTCGACGGCCACTTCCCGGGTGCCGACGAAGCCTTCGACACGATGCGCTACAGCAAGCCCGAGGTCGAGCGCATCGCGCACGTCGCGTTCCAGGCGGCGCGCAAGCGTGCAGCAGGAAGCGGGCGGTCGAACGCCCGCGGGAAGGTGACCAGCGTCGACAAGGCGAACGTGCTGGAGACCTTCCAGTTCTGGAAGGACGTGGTCACCGAAGTGCACGCCCAGTACCCGGACGTGCAGCTCGAGCACATGTACGTGGACAACGCGGCGATGCAGCTTGTGAAGGCGCCGAAGGCCTTCGATGTGGTGGTCACCGGCAACATGTTCGGCGACATCCTGTCGGACGAGGCGGCGATGCTCACCGGCAGCATCGGCATGCTGCCGAGCGCATCCCTGGACAAGAACAACAAGGGCCTGTACGAGCCGAGCCACGGCAGTGCGCCGGACATCGCCGGTAAGGGTGTTGCAAACCCGCTGGCTACAATTCTGTCCGCAGCCATGATGCTTCGTTTCTCGCTCAACCAGCCCGAGGCTGCCGACCGCATCGAGTCGGCGGTCAAGGCCGTGCTCTCGGCCGGCCTGCGCACGGGCGACATCTGGAGCGAGGGCACGCGCAAGGTCGGCACGCGCGAGATGGGTGATGCGGTGGTGGCCGCCCTCTCGGGCCAGACCACCGGCAAAACCATTACCAAGAGCTAGCAGCGCTCTCGGATCGTCTCGCCCCACTCCCTGGACCCCGGCGATGCGAGCCGGGGCACCCAGGGGTCCGGATCACTTCGGAAAGGCAAGACTCAAATGGCACAGGCACTCACAGGACTCGTCGGCTGGCGCGGCATGGTCGGCGCAAGAACGAGACCCAGCTGCTCGACGCACACGACCTCGAGGCGCTGAAGCGCTGCGAGATCATCATCACCGCGCAGGGCGGCGACTACACGACGGAGGTCTTCCCGAAGCTGCGCGCGGCCGGCTGGAAGGGCCACTGGATCGACGCGGCCAGCACGCTGCGCATGAAGGACGACGCGGTCATCATCCTCGACCCCGTCAACCTGCCGGTCATCAAGAACGCGCTGGCCAAGGGCGGGCGCAACTGGATCGGCGGCAACTGCACCGTCAGCTGCATGCTGATGGGCGTGGGCGCGCTGTTCAAGGCCGGGCTGGTGGAGTGGATGAGCACGATGACCTACCAGGCGGCCAGTGGCGGCGGCGCGCAGCACATGCGCGAGCTGCTCACGCAGTACGGCACGCTGAACGCCGAGGTGCGCGCACTGCTCGACGATCCGAAGAGCGCCATCCTGGAGATCGACCGCCAGGTCATCGCCCGCCAGCGTGCGATGTCGGCCGAGGAGACGGCCAACTTCGGCGTGCCGCTGGGCGGCTCGCTGATCCCCTGGATCGACAAGGACCTGGGCGTCGGCAAGGGCCGGGACGAGCCCGGCTGGGGCGTCAGCCGCGAAGAGTGGAAGGGCATGGCCGAGACCAACAAGATCCTCGGCCAGGGTGAGGGCTTCGGCACCGCCGCGGTGCCGGTGGACGGCTTCTGCGTGCGAGTCGGCGCGATGCGCTGCCACAGCCAGGCGCTGACCTTCAAGCTGAAGAAGGACGTGCCGGTGGCTGAGGTCGAGGCGCTGATCGCCGCCGACAACGCC
>JALORV010000451.1 GCA_025458735.1 Burkholderiaceae bacterium
GGTCTTGAGGTAAACGCGGGGCATGGCATGCGGACGGGATTGGGGGCGATATCGTAGCCGCTCCGGCCGCTTTTTTCCCGGCGCCGGGACAACCCGGCCGCCGCCGGAGTAAATTGGCGGCCTCCCGCCCCGGGGAAGGAGTTCTCTGCAATGAAATTGCGCGTCAATGGCAAGGATCACGAAGTGGCGGCACCGGCGGACATGCCGCTCCTCTGGGTGCTCAGGGACCTGCTCGGCCTGACCGGCACGAAGTATGGCTGCGGCGTCGGGCAATGCGGGTCGTGCCTGGTCCACGTGGACGGCAAGCCGCGCCGCTCGTGCATGACTGATGCCGCAGACGTCGCAGGCAAGTCGATCACGACGATCGAGGGGTTGTCGGCCGACGCGAGCCACCCCGTGCAGCAGGCCTGGGCCGAGATGGACGTCGTGCAGTGCGGCTACTGCCAGTCCGGCCAGATCATGGCCGCAGCCGCCCTGCTGGCCGAGAAGCCCAAGCCGAACGACACCGAGATCGACGCGGCCCTCGGGCGGCAGCTCTGCCGCTGCGGCACCTACCAGCGCGTGCGGGCTGCCGTGCACCGCGCGGCGGAACTCAACCAGGAGCAGAAGTCATGAGCGTCCTGGCCGACCCCAATCGCCGTGAATTCCTCAAGGCCGCGACGCTGGGCGCCGCAGGCCTCGTGGTCGGTTTCTACGTCCCCGCTGGCCGCCGCTTCGCTCACGCTGCGGAAGCTCCCGCGGCGCCGGCCACGCCACCGCTGCCGCAGGCCAACGCGTTCCTGCGCATCGCACCCGACGACACGGTGACCGTGCTGCTGGCGCACTCCGAGATGGGCCAAGGCATCTGGACGTCGCTGCCGATGCTGATCGCCGAGGAACTCGATTTCGACGTGGCGAAGATGAAGGTCGAGCACGCGCCCGCTGCGCCGGCCTATTTCCACACCGCGTTCGGCGCACAGATGACGGGCGGCTCGACGACGACCTGGTCGGAGTTCGACCGCTACCGGCAGGTGGGCGCGATCGCCCGCACGCTGCTGGTGCAGGCCGCGGCGCAGCGCCTCGGCGTCGATGCTGCCGCTTGCCGCACCGAGAATGGTGCCGTGGTCGCCGGCGAGCGCCGCCTGCGCTATGGCGAGCTCGCGAACGCGGCTGCGCGACTGCCGATGCCCGCATCGGTCGCCCTCAAGGACCCGAAGGACTGGAAGGTCATCGGCCAGCCGACCCGCCGGCTCGACACGCCGGAGAAGATCGACGGCTCGGCGGTCTTCGGCCTGGACGTGCGCCTCGACGGCCTGCTCACCGCAGTCGTGGCACGCAGCCCGGTGTTCGGCGGCAAGGTGAAATCGTTCGACGCGAACGCAGCGCTGGCCGTGCCCGGCGTGCGCAAGGTCGTGCAGGTGCCGAGCGGCGTCGCGGTGGTCGCCGATCATTTCTGGGCGGCGCGGCAAGGCCGTGAGGTGCTCAAGGTGGATTGGGACCTCGGCCCCGGTGCAGCTCTGGACACGGGCGCCATGGTTGCGGAGTACCGCAAGCTCGCCGCCGCGGACGGCAAGGTCGCGGCGACCGCCGGCGATGCGCCGGGCACGCTCGCCAAGGCGGGCAAGGTCGTCGACGTCGAGTACGTCCTGCCCTACCTCGCCCATGCCCCGATGGAGCCGCTCAACGCGACGGTGCGCATCGGCCCGGACGGCTGCGACATCTGGACGGGCACGCAGATGCAGACCGGCGAGCAGATGGCCGCATCCACACGACGTTCCTCGGTGGTGGCTTCGGCCGGCGCGCGACGCCGAGCTCGGACTGGGTGAGCGAGGCGGTGCACGTCGCCAAGGCTGCCGGCGCGCCGGTGAAGACCGTGTGGACGCGCGAGGACGACGTGCGTGGCGGCTACTACCGCCCGATGGCCGTGCATCGCATCCGCGCCGCGCTCGGGCCCGATGGCCTGCCCGCCGCGTGGGACCACGCCATCGTCAGCCAATCCGTCATGGCGGGCACGCCGTTCGAATCGATGTTCGCCAAGACCGGCATCGACCCGTCGTCGGTCGAAGGCGCGGCGGATTCGCCGTATCTCCAGGCGATCCCGAACCACCGCGTGCAGCTACAGGACTATCGCGCGCCGGTGCCGGTGCTGTGGTGGCGCTCGGTCGGGCACAGCCACACGGCGTTCGCCATGGAGAGCATGGTGGACGAGCTCGCGCGTGCGGCGGGCGTCGACCCGGTGGAGTACCGGCGCCGGCTGCTTGCAGACCGGCCGCGGCTGCGCGGTGCGCTGGACCTCGCCGCCAGCAAGGCGGGCTGGGGCACGCCGCTTCCGGCGGGCCGGGCACGCGGCGTCGCCGTGCACGAGAGCTTCGGCAGCTTCGTGGCGCAGGTGGCGGAAGTCTCGGTCGAGGGCAGCCGCATACGCGTGCACCGCGTGGTGTGCGCGATCGACTGCGGCATCGCCGTGAACCCGGCGACCATCGAGGCACAAATGGAGTCCGGCATCGCGTTCGGCCTCGGGGCTGCACTGTCGAGCGCGATCACGCTCAAGGAAGGGCGCGTCGAGCAGTCGAACTTCGACGACTACCGGGTGCTGCGGCTGCCGGACATGCCGAAGGTCGAGGTGCACATCGTGCCGAGCCGCGAGCGCCCGGGCGGCGTCGGCGAGCCCGGCACGCCGCCGCGCCCGCTGTCGCCAACGCCGTGGCCGCGCTGACGGGCCAGCGGCTGCGCGAGATGCCGCTGCGCCTCCGTGCCTGACGCGACGGGGCCCGCGCTGGGCGGCCAGCGAGGCGTGGTCGAGGCGGCACGTGAATTGCGCGCCGCCGGGCGCGCGTTCGCGCTCACGCTGGTGGTCGAGGCCGAAGGCTCCACGTACCGCAAGCCGGGTGCCCTGGCGCTGGTCGCGGACGACGGTCACCGCGTCGGCGTGATCTCGGGCGGCTGCCTCGAGCCCGGCCTCATCAAGCTGGGCCTCGACGCCTTGGCGGCGGCCGAGCCGCGCGACGCAGTCTTCGACACGCGCAGCGACGACGACCTGCTGTTCGGTTCCGGATCGGGCTGCCGCGGCCGCATGCGCGTGGTGGCGCTGCCGGTGATGCCTGACGTGCCGTCGCCGTTGCTCGACGCGCTGCTGCCAGCGCACGAGGAACGCCGACCCGCACGCCTTGCACTCGCTGCACTGGCGCCCGGCCTCGGCCTCCTGGCCGAGGTGGTCGTTCGGCCGCCACCGCTGGTGCTGCTGCTGGGTGCCGGCCCCGAGGCGCCACCACTTGTCGGCATCGCGCGCACGCTCGGCTGGTACGTGTGGCTGGCCGATCACCGCACGGGCCTGCTCGAAGATCCGCGGCTCGAGGTGGTCGATCGCGTGATCGCGGCGCGGCCTGCCGCTGCGCTGTCCACACTCGCCGGCACGCACCTCGACGCGGCAATTGCGATGACGCACACCGCCGAGCACGACCTCGCCGCGCTCGCGGCCCTTGCGGCGCACGACGCGCGCCATGTCGGGCTGCTGGGCCCGCCGGCGCGGCGCGACGAACTGCTCGAGCGGCTCACGCCGGCGCAGCGTGCGGCGCTCGAAGGCCGGCTGCACGCGCCCGTGGGACTGAAGCTGGGCGGCGAAGGCCCTGAGGCGATCGCGCTG
>JALORV010000452.1 GCA_025458735.1 Burkholderiaceae bacterium
ATCGCGGCATTGCGCCGCATCTGCACTCCTATACTTTCTGCTCGAACGACAGCCGCGGCTTGGCAGGCATGCGCCGGCGGCTTTCAAGCCGTTTCGCGCATCGCTCGCATCCCCGAGGCCGCACTCGACATGAAGTGGAAGCTCTGGTTGCGCAACCTGTCTGTCAGCGCGCCGCGCGTGGCAGTGCGAACGCAACTGCCTTGGACCCTGCGGGCGCTGCTGGCGACGGCCGGGTTGCTGCTGGCGGCGGCCGCAATGGGCGCGCTGTACCGGCACGCGCAGGGAGGCGCGCCCGACCAGGAGCGGATGGCGGCCGAACTGGTCGATCTGCGGCAACAGCTGCGCGACGCCGTCGGCGAGCGGGAAGGCTTTGCCGCTCGCGCCGTTCAGGCGGAGAACCGGCTGCAGGTCGAGCGCGCGGTGCAGGAGCAGATCGCGCAGCAGCTCAAGCAACTCGAGGAAGATAACGCCCGTCTCAAGGGCGACCTCGCCTTTTTCGAGAGCCTGCTGCCGACGGCCGCAGGCGCCAACGGCGTCGTCATCCGCAGTTTCAAGCTGCAGCCCGACGTCGACGACGAGACCATGCGCTACCGGCTGCTGGTGCAGCAAAGTGGCCGGCCCGTCAGCGACTTCGTTGGCGCCGTGACGTTGCGCGTCTCGGTCAAACACGCCGATGGCAGCCAGGCCGTCCTTCAGGTCCCCGACGAGGTGCCGGCCGCCAAGCCCCTCTCGCTCGCGTTCCGCCACTACCAGCGCGTCGAGGGGTCGTTCAGCCTGCCGCCGGGCGCGCTGGTCCGCTCGGTGCAGGTCCTGATCAGCGCCGGCGGCACCACGCGGGCGCAACAGACTTTCGCGATGTAGGGAGGCAGCATGTTCGGATCCAGGCGCGCCACGCCCAAGACCATCGGCACCCTGATCGGTGCCGGCACGCGCATCGAGGGCACTCTGGCCTACACGGGCGGGCTGCGCATCGACGGCACGGTCGAAGGCGACGTGCGCAGCTTGAACGGTGAACCCGGCATGGTCATCATCAGCGAGCAGGGCAGCGTGATCGGCGAGGTGCATGCGGCCCACCTGGTCGTGTCGGGCAAAGTCACCGGTCCGATCTACGTCTCCGATGTCGTCGAGCTTCAGCCCAAGGCTCGCGTCGAAGGCGATGTCCACTATCGCGCCGTGGAGATTCACCATGGCGCGGTGGTCGAAGGCCGTCTGATCCACGACGTGGCCGAGACGCGTCCGGCATTGAAACTGGCGACGGCCGGTGCCACCTCGGAATAAGGTCAAGCCTGACGCCGCCGCTTGCGCCAATCGGCGTCGCGCCTGCCTATAATCACCGAGAAGTCCTTTGCGTGGAGAGAGCCATGAATGCTGCAGTCGAGATGCCCGCCCCGCTGCTGTTCACCGATGCCGCGGCGTCGAAAGTGAAGACGCTGATCGACGAGGAAGGCAATCCGGAGCTGAAATTGCGTGTCTTCGTCCAGGGCGGCGGCTGCTCGGGATTCCAGTACGGCTTCACGTTCGACGAAGTGGTGAACGAAGATGACGCCACCATGGAAAAAAATGGCGTCATGCTGCTGATCGATTCGATGAGCTACCAGTATCTGGTCGGCGCCGAGATCGACTACAAGGAAGACCTCGAGGGTGCGCAGTTCGTGATCAAGAACCCGAACGCGACCACGACCTGCGGCTGCGGTTCATCCTTCTCGGCCTGACGCCAATCAGATCGCCCCTTTTTTCATTCCGCGTCCAATGCGCCTGCCGCGCGCTCGGTCCTTGTCGACTCGGCCCTAACCCGATCAGCGCGGGTAAATCGCTCCCAGCACCCGCGGCCCGCGTGCTCCAGTGACGTTCGGGAGGTTGCCGGGTTGCCTCTGCAGGCATCGCTGCGCCAGCCAGGCGAAGGCGAGCGCCTCGACCTGCTCGGCCGCGATGCCGAATTCGTCCGACAGGCGCACGCGCCTGCCGGCCAGTGCTGCATGCAGTTCCGCGACCAGTGTCGCATTGCGGGTACCGCCACCGCACAGGATCACATCCCTTGCTGCCGGGCACCAGCGGGCAACGGCATCGGCAATGCTTCTGGCCGTGAAAGCGGTCAACGTGCGCTGCACGTCCTCGGGCCGCGTGGGCGAGTCGAGCAACCGGGCATCCAGCCAGGCCGGTGAAAACAGTTCGCGTCCCGTGCTTTTGGGCGGGGACTGCCGCAGGTACGGCTCGGCCAGCAGGCGCGCGAGCAAGCGGTCATCCGTGCGGCCGCGCTGCGCGAAGCTGCCGTCGCGATCGAACGGCTCGCCAAGATGGCGCGCTGCGTGCAGGTCCAGCAGCACGTTGCCCGGACCGCAGTCGAAGCCGATGACGCCCGCCGGCTCGCCCGGCAGGTAGGTGATGTTGCCGATGCCGCCGAGATTGATGACCGCGCACGGCGCCGCCGCCGCGAACACGGCGGCATGAAAGGCCGGCACCAGGGGCGCGCCCTGACCGCCGGCGGCAAGATCGCGACTGCGGAAGTCCGCGACAACGTCGATCCCGACCACCTCGGCCAGCCATGCCGGTGCATTCAGCTGGATCGTGTAACCGGACTCGGGCCGATGCCGCACGGTCTGCCCGTGCGCCCCGATCGCGCGCACTTCGTCGGCGCGGCAGCGGCCTGCAGCCAGCGTTGCGACGACAGCCTTGGCGTAGGCCTGCGCAAGCCGGAGGGCGGCAGGGCCGGACCGCTCGAACTCGTCCGCGCCCGTGGCTGTCAACGCAAGCAGTTGCTCGCGCAGCCCGGCGTCGAAGGGGTGGTGAACGTGCGCGACGATGCGCGGCGTCGCGGCCGACAGATCGGCCAGGACGGCGTCGACGCCGTCGAGGCTGGTGCCGGACATCAGCCCGACATAAAGCTGTGCGGAAGCGGGGTTGGCGGAGGCCATCCGCCCGTCAGCGGACGGAGGCGAGACGGACGCGCTC
>JALORV010000068.1 GCA_025458735.1 Burkholderiaceae bacterium
CATCGACGACTCGAAGCGCTGCGCGGCCAGCGCGATCAGCTCCGGGACCGCCGACAGATACCAGTAGGTGTTGGTCACGTTCACGTGCCCGACATAGGTCGACAACGCCAGCATCGCCTGATCGATGTCCACGCCCTGGCTATGCCAGAGCATCACCCGACGGACGACCATCGTATGCCTCAAGTCGTGTATGCGTGGGGCATGGTGAGCGCCACGGTTGTGCCAGCCCAGTTGCTCGCGCAGTCCGGCGAAGACGCGTTCTACGCCGTGCGTGCTCAGTGGCATGCCCCGTCGTTGCCCTCGCGTTCCGACGAAGAACGCGGCCTCATCCTGCGCCGATTCGCCCGACAGGTCGCGCATCGATCGATAGCGACGCAATGCCTCAGTGCAGCTGTGATGCATCGGCACCTGACGTGACTTGCCGAACTTGGTTCGGTGGATGGTGAGCATCCCGTGCTCGAGATCGACATCCATGTTGCGCAGCCCCACCGCCTCGGACACCCGCAGCCCGCAGCTGCCGATCAGACCGAACAGCGTCTCGAAGACAACGCCGCGCAAGCCAGGCGCCGGCCCGAGCCGGCGCGCGGCAGCCAGCAGATCGACGAACTCCTGATCGCTGTAGATGTGTGGCGCCTGTCGCTCGGGCAGACGACCGAAGATCGCATCGTCGGGGACCTCGGTGCACGGCTCGAACTGCTCCAGCCATCGCGCGAACGAGCGCAACAGCTTGAGCCGGCGAGCCCAGGTGCGAGGATCGGTGCTGCCGTGGCTGTCGCACCGCGCCCAGTCGGCCATGATCTCCAGAGTCAAAGGCCCGCGGTGGCCGACGGCGCCGACGTGGCACGCGAAGCTGCGCAAGGCGTAGGCCGACTTGCGCAGGTCAAAGCCCAGGCGCCGCCTCTCGACCAGATAGCGCTCGACAAGGGTCCGCACGGCGGGCGCGCTCATGCTGCGCTCCCCGGCCACGGCAGGGCGACCTCGACGAGGTTGCGACTGTCGAGCTTGGCGTAGATGAGCGTCGTGTTGAGCGAACGATGGCGCAGCACGTCGGCCACTTCCTTCAGCGAAGAGCCGCCCGCGAGCAGCCGGTTGGCCATCGTGTGGCGCAGCAGGTGTGAGCGGGTGTAGGGCAACCCGGCGCGCGCGTAGGCCTGGCGGATCGTCTTGCGCACCAGATCCGGGCCGACGGGGTCATCGCGAGGGGCGATGTGACGCACGAAGACAGCACGGTTGCTGGTCTTGGGACGTTCGAACTGCAGGTACGCGGCGATGGCTTCGGCCGTGGTCGCCGGCAGCGGCAACACGTCTTCGCGGCGGCTCTTGGTGCGGCGCAATGTGATCGTGCCGGCGCGCCAGTCGATGTCATCGAGGCTCAGCCGGGCGACCTCACCGCTGCGCATCCCGAGATCGAGGGCACAGCGCACGATGGCGTCTGCCCGCCGCAAAGAACGGCCGGCCTGGCCGAGCGAGCCGATCAGTTGCTTGATCTCTTCGGCGGTCAATGTCTTGGGCAGTGAGGCCAATCGCCAGCTGGCCGGGTACGACACAGCTCCGATGAGCCGGTGTACGGCGTCGCCCAGCGTTGCGCGATAGCGGAAGTAGCTGCGCAACGCCGCGACTACCGCAGCGGCGCTGGCGGGCTTGCTGTACAGCTTGGCTTGTTGCGCGAAGAAGCGGCGCACATGCTCGGCCTTGATCGCCGAGAAGTCGACGGCGCCGTCACCAAAGCGCTGCAACAGCAGCCGCCCGGCGATCCGCAGCGCGGCGCTGCGCGTCTTCGGCGCAAGGCCATGAACGTGGTCCATGTGCTCGTCGTAGTGACGCAGCTCGTCATCGACCGGCGTGGCGCTCGAGGCCGGCGCAGCGATTGCGCCTTGGGCACGAAGCACCACCAGCAGATGACCCAGCGCGGCGCTGCAGTTGCGCCGATCGCGCTGCACCGGTTCGGCGCGCAACTGCAGCGCGGAAGGTGCTCATCGAGGAACTCGGCGACAACTGTCTCATCGATGCGCCGAACGCGAATACGGCGCTGGCCAAGCCATTGCGTGAAGTGGGCAACGCCACCCAGGCAATTGCCGAACGTGCTGGCCGCGCAGGCGCGGTCGATGAGGTACTGCTTGTATGCCTGGCCGTAAGGCGCGAGAGGACCCTCGTCGAGCCAGTTGATGCAGCTGATCCGAGGCGATTGGACTGTAGCCATAGCGGTCTCCTGAAGTGGGAGGACCACTGGACTCGCATGCAGAAACTATGTCTAGAACTTTGCGCGGCGCCCTTGCCAAACGCTGCGCTGCGCCTTCGTCACGCGGCTTCCCAGCGCACGATCTACGCCTAGTTGAGATCTATGCATAGTGGCCGGCTACGTCAGTTCGAGGTCTCGCCAGGCAGCTGACATTCAACGCCGATGCCGACCACCTTGAATGTCAGGTGACGGGAAGACGCTCGGGAGCTCGGTCCCGGCCACAAGCGGTCCTTATGAGTGCGGCTGCGCCTTGGCCCAGACAGCTGACGGTCGGCGTGCTGCAAGGGCTTGGACACTGGTGGATGTGCCAAGACCCCAGGCGCGATGCGACAGCGTTGATGGACTTCTGGTCTGGCCTGGCGTAGTCTGCGACGGGACAGTTCGCATGCGCCGCGCCGGTGACGCCCAACCCTTCGGTCGAGCCGACCCGCTACGGCATCCAACGCTTGGCCGCTCCGAGCCGCGGTTGTTTTCGTCCGCGCGCGGCCAAGCGTCGTCTGCCTCCGCGGGCGGCGCAGTTCGAACTTTGGGCGTCACCAACACATACGGAGTCCACCATGGAGCCAACTGTCTACGCCGCGCAAAAGCCTCTGAAGGCTGCGTACAAGGCGTCACCCTCCCTGGCCGTAGTGAAAGACCACGCGAGGACCTGCGGCGATTCGCCATCGGATCCGTTTCGCTCCAGAGTCGAGCCGATGGACGGCTGCGGTGTCGTGGTTCCCATCGGGACGCATGCCGCAGTCGGCGGTCCCCACGATGCACCAACGCCCGGAGACATCCTGTGTGCTGCGTTGGCGGC
The DNA here is from genome assembly GCA_025458735.1 of Burkholderiaceae bacterium. The sequence goes on from JALORV010000068.1 coordinate 3,039, forward strand.
CTGCCAAGACTCGGCCGTTCGCATGGTTGCCAACCTGCTCGGAGTGGAGCTGACGCACCTCGAGGTGAGAGTCACCGCAACCGCTGACGTTCGCGGTGCCATGGCCATGGACGCCAACGTGCCCGTTGGCTTTCAGGCCATCTCGTGTGACATCAGCTACTCGGTGAAGGAGGGAACCTCGACCGACCTCCTCGAGAAGCTTCAGGTCGCCGCGGAACGCTGCTGCGTCGTCCAGCAGACCCTCAAGGCGCCGCCGACGGTGAAGACAACCTTCCTGCCAGCTCGCTCGTGACGTCTGCCCCCTTGGTCGAGCCGACCCGCGACGGCAGGCTCCGACCCTAGACGCCACCCAAGACCCCCTGGGAGTCGCTACATGAGCAGCACCTACGAGGCCATCTCGCCCGAGCTGTCCACCTGGATAGCGGCGCAACACTTGTTCTTTGTGGCCACTGCGCCGCTCTCCCGAGACGGGCACGTGAACTGTTCACCGAAGGGCTTGGAGACGCTGCGCGTGCTGGGGCCGCGCACCGTTGCCTACCTCGACCTCACCGGCAGCGGCGCCGAGACGATTGCACACCTTCGCGAGAACGGCCGGATCGTCTTCATGTTCTGCGAGCTGTCCGGCACTCCGAAGATCGTTCGACTGCACGGGATCGGTCGCGTGGTGCTGCCTGACACGCCAGACTGGAACGAATACGCCTCCCACTTCGAACCGCATCCCGGCGCCCGGACGATCATCGTCGCGGACATCCGGCGAGTGAGTGACTCGTGCGGCTTCGGGGTCCCGAAGTACGAGTACGTGCGACAACGGAGGGGCCTGACGACCTGGGCCGAGTCCAAGGGAACAGGGGGCCTTGCGCAGTATCGGGTCGAGAAGAACAGCAATAGCATTGATGGCCTGCCTGGGCTGCCGGAGAGTAGCGCCTAGCCCCTCGCTCGAGCCAACCCGCTACGGCAGGCGCTGTCTCTGCGGGCGGCTCAGCTCGAACGCTAGACCTGACACCCCAACTCCGGAGCCCCGAATGCAGATCCCCCAGCCCTTCGTCCGCGAGGCCGGCACGGGAGCGCCGGTTGTGTGCATCCACTCCAACGCGAGCTCGTCCGCTCAATGGCGTGGGCTCATGGAGGGTCTATCTCGCAGTCACCGCGTACTCGCCCCCGACTGCTATGGCGCGGGCAAGAGCCCCCAGTGGCCCCTCGAGCGAGAGATGCTCCTCGAAGACGAAGTCAGGTTCCTGGAGCCCGTCTTCCACCAAGCTGGCGAACGGTTCGTGATGGTCGGCCACTCGTACGGAGCCGCAGTAGCGCTGAAGACCGCGCTGTTGCACCCGAATCGAGTCAGCGCGCTTGCCCTCTACGAACCTACGTTGTTCGCGCTTGTCGACGCCCAGGCCGCACCACCGAATGCCGTCGACGGCATCCGAAGCGCCGTCGTCGCAGCCGTCGAAGCGCTGAACCGCCTCGATCGAGACGATGCGGCCTCTCACTTCATCGACTTCTGGATGGGTGCTGGGAGCTGGGCAGCGACTCCTGCCCAGCGCAAGCCCGCTATCGCCGACTCCGTGGTCAACGTAGGGCACTGGGCTCATGCGCTCTTCAAGGAACCGGCACCGCTGCAGGCCTTTGCCCAGCTCGATATCCCGATCCTCTACATGGTTGGCGATCGTTCGCCGGAGTCAGCGCAAGCGGTAGCGCGACTGCTGATCCCTGCCCTGCCCAAGGTCACGACCGTGCGGTTCGCTGACCTGGGGCACATGGCCCCGGTGACGCACCCCGAGATCGTCAATGCAGCAATCGCGCAGTTTCTCAGCGAGGTCTAGCCTCTCGTTCGAGCGGACCTGCGACGGCAGGCGCCGCCTGGCCGTTCCTGGCCATAGTGGTCTTCGTCCTTCCGTGGCCAGTCGTCGTCTGCCTCTGCGGGCGGCCCAGTTCGAACGTCAGGCCTCACTCACCGTGTATCCGCACCGGCGTGCATGATGACGAGTCGCCCGCCCAGATCATCGCCGTGGGTGCTCGTTGGCTGCGCCACGGCCGCCGCTCTATGCTCCGCCTCCATGGCCGAGCCTTCACCGCGAGCCGAACTGGACTTCTTCCGCGGCACGTGGACCGTCAAGGGACACGAGGCGACGTACCGCGAGGTCTGAGACTGGTTGCCCGGTCGGGGCTTCATCGCCTGCAACGCCGAAGACCGATCCGAGTCTCCGATCAGCTTCTCAATGAGTGTGTTCGGTTACTCGGAGGCCGATGGGCAGTACACGTACAACGGACTCTCCGGTTCAGGCTCACATCGCGCTCTTCGCGGCAGTCTTCACGAGGGCATCTGGCGCTTTCACGGGCAGTCGGATCGCGGTCCCAACTGGCGTCGATGGCAGGTCACCATCACTCCCAGTGCCACGGGCTTTCACTTCCGAGAGGAGGTGTCGGACCAGTCCGGTCCTTGGCGCCAGGTTGCAGCCCTTGAGTACGTACGCGTCTCAGCCCCGCCACGATGAGGCCTAACCCAGACCTCCGCGTGGCCAAGAGCGTTGCGGGCCACGGAGACATCGCCGGGGGCTGGAGACCCAGCCAGGCTCAATGCGAATGAGCTCGTCCATCGTTGCATCGTGCCGACGGTCAAGCTTGGCTTTGCGCCCCGCGACTCCTGAGTCTCCTTGTGACCTCGCCTGTGGAGATACAACATGAGGAAGTTGGCACTTGGCGCGCTGGCCGTGTTCGCCGCTTTGGCGGCTTACCTGCTGCTTTGGCCGGTTCCGGTCGATCCTGTTCCCTGGGCTGCGTCCGCGCCGCCGGGCTACAGCGGGTCGCACGCTCCCAACGACAAGCTCAAGGGCTTGACGTTGATGGCGCTACCGTCTGGCGAGAGTGGCCCCGAACACGTCGTGCTCGGTCAGGACGGCAAGCTCTATGCCGCGGTTGCAAGCGGCAAGGTGCTGCGCATGAACCTCGACGGAAGTGGCGCCGAGACCTTCGCCGACACCGGCGGTCGCGTACTCGGCTTCGCATTCGACAGCACCGGCCGTCTGATCGCGGCCGATGCGATCAAGGGCCTGCTCGCGGTCAACCCCGACCGTACGGTGGCCGTGCTGGCCGACAAGGCCGAAGGTGCGCCGATTCGATACGCCGATGCGGTGGTGGTCGCGAAGAGCGGCCTCATCTACTTCAGCGATGCATCGATGCGTTTCGGACCGCACGAGGTCGGCAGCACCTACGAAGCGGCAGTGCTGGACATCATCGAACAGCGCTGCACGGGTCGCATCCTCGTGCATGACCCGGCGGCGAAGAGCACGCAAACGATGTTGAGCGGCCTGTGCTTCGCCAACGGCGTGGCGTTGAGTGAAGACGAACAACACCTCTTCGTCGCCGAAACTGGCAACTACCGCGTGTGGAAGGTGTCGATCGGCGCCATGAATCTCGACATCCGCCAGCCGTCGCCACAAGCCAAGCTGCTGTTCGACAACCTGCCCGGGTATCCCGACAACCTTATGCGGGGCGAGAAGGGGCGGATCTGGCTCGCCTTTTCGGGACCACGCAGCCCGAAGGTCGATGAGATGGCGCGCAAGCCCTGGCTACGCCGCCTCACGCTGCGCCTGCCACGCGCTCTGTGGCCTGTGCCCAAGCCATACGGTCACGTGATGGCCTTCGACGAGAACGGGCGCGTGCTGGCCGACCTGCAGGACCCGAGCGGCGCGTACCCCCAAACCACCGGCGTGACTGAGACCGGTGAACGACTCTATATCCAGAACCTGCACAACACCGTGCTCGGATGGCTGCCCAAGGGCCGCGTAGGGCTGGACTGACCGTCGACCGAAGTTCTGGCCACCGGCTGCCTGAGCCGAATCCGGGCCAGGGCCAGCCTGATCCACCCAGCCCGCGACAACGACGGCTTCGCGGCGGCCCATTCCAGCCTATAAATGGCGCTGACGGGTCGGGTCCGGCCGATCACTCGGCGCGCCAGCAGTCGTTCATGCATGGAACTGCGCCGGCTGCGTTCGAGTGACCGGTGACCGAGGTGCAGCAGTCGGTCGCACCCGCGATCGCTGAAAGACCGGTGTCCGTCGTTGACGTCACTCGGACTGGACATCGCGACCGACCGGGATCAGTCTCAGGACCGACATCAAACATGCGGTCGACCGGTCTGCAGCGTAAGGGGCCGGTCGCCGGCGCAGGACGACCTCACGGTTGGCGCCAGCAAGATGCTATGTGGGACTGACCAGGCGACCCCGTTGGACTACAACGGGAATTTCCAAACCTCTGAACGAAGGAGACGGAAATGCAGGCAACCCAGAC
>JALORV010000069.1 GCA_025458735.1 Burkholderiaceae bacterium
TCCCATCAGCCACCCCAAGAAAACTTCATTGCAATCAACAGCTTAGAGCTGCTGATTGACGCCCTGGGACAAATCGCAGGCGCCTCCACTCCGTGTCATTTCACGCGCGCGAGCGACTTGCTTGCTCGTGTGGCGCGTGCCACTGCCGACGTGCCGCGAGGCTGTTTCTGGGACAAATTCGGGGATGAATCCCGATCGAGCGCGGCCTCCAACCGCTGCATCTCCAGCGCGTTGTGCGCGCCGTCGAGCCACCTCGCATAGGTTCCCAGCAGCATGCCCACCGAGTGGCCGAGTTGCGCTGCGCAGAAGGCTGGCGTCATGCCGGCCATGAGCATCATCGTCGCGTAGCTGTGGCGCGTGTTGTAGGGTTTGCGGTAGCGAAGACCCAAGGCAGTCAGCGTCGGCGTCCAGTAGCTGCGACGGAAGGCACGCTCGTCGAGCCAGGGTGTCCCGTAGCGCGGATCGACGAAGACGAAGTCGCCGGCCAGTTGTGTCGCGGCTCGCTGGCGCGTCACGGCTGCGAGTGCACGGCTGTTCAGCAGCACCATGCGAGCGGTATTCGTCTTGGTGGTGGCCTTCTCCTGCCCCTGGACGATGGCACGATGCACATGCACACGCTGAGTTGCCAAGTCGACGTCAGACCATCGCAATGCCGCAACCTCGGAGGGCCGCATCCCCGTGAAGAACTTGAACTCCACGAAGTTCGCGATGGGCGCCGGGTACTCGCGAGCCATGTGATCGACGATGGCTTCGACCTCGGCGCGGGAGAACGGGTCAGGGAAGGGCAGTTGCTGCTTGCGACGGCGTACGAACCGTACGAGGTTGTCATCTATGGCGTGGTTGGCGACGGCCAGATCCATGGCCCGCCGGAGCACCGTCACGTAGTTGTTGACCGTCTTGGCGTTCAAGCCCGGGCGGAATGTGAGTGCCCTCAACAACTGGGCGGGTTTCAGTCGGTGCAGTGGCCGATCTCCGAGCCTTGCGCCGTCGTCATCACACGGGGCGACCTTCCAGAAGCGCACTGCGGACCGGTAGGCAGCGGCGGTGGACGGCTCGATGCACTGCACGGCCATCCATACGTCGAGTTGTTCGCCGACGGTCAGTGGTTGGCCGTCCTTGCCAGTTGCAGGGAAGAACTCAGGTTGACTGAACGTGCCTGCCTTGATTCGCGCGCGGATCTCGGCGGCCGTCCGACGCGCATCGGCCAGATTCTCCGACGTGGGTGGCTGTGACTTGCCGTCTCGACGAATCGTCCGGCGGACGATCACGCCGTTCAAGCTGAACTGCACGCGGATGGCGTTTCCGCGGATCTCGACGCCGGTGCCCCGTCTGCCCATCGCATGTCCCATCGGTTGCGTTGATCTCACCTCGATTGAGCCTGCGAAAAGGGGTGTCCTGCAAGGACTCGGCGACTGCCTCGCAGCGCGCGATCTGGGCGCCTACGGCAGCCGATCGCGTGACGCCGGCTGGGGGATGCTGGCCGACCCCGGGCACACTTCAAGGTCTGGGAGAGCCGATCATGGATTCGATCAACGATGCACTGGCCGCGGTCCTGCAAGACGTCCGAACACCCGGTGACTTCTACGCCACAGGCCATTGCGCGCTGCACGTGCCACTGATCGAGATCGATGGCGCCGGCCCGATCGCGTTGCCGTTGCTGCCGGCGCAAGCCGCGCAACTCATCGCGGTGGCCGAGCGTGCGCCCTACGGCCGCGGCGGCGAAACCCTGGTCGACACGGCGGTTCGCCGGACTTGGCAGATCGGCGCTGATCGTGTTCGCATCGCGGGCAAGCACTGGACCGCGATGATGGACAGCGTCGTCGAGCGCTCGGCCGCAGGGCTGGGTGCAGGTGACGGCGTGGTCGCCGAGTTGTACAAGCTGCTGGTCTATGACGAGGGCAGCTTCTTCGTGAACCACCGCGACACCGAGAAGTCGGCAGGGATGTTCGCCACGCTCATCGTCGCGCTGCCGTCATTGCACAGCGGAGGTGACCTGTTGGTTCGCCATCGTGGGCGCGACGTGCAACTCGATCTGCGCTGCGCCGACTTCTCCGAGCTGGCCTGGGCTGCCTTCTACGCCGACTGCGTGCACGAGGTGCTGCCCATCACATCGGGATGCCGGCTGGTACTCGTCTACAACCTGCTGCGCCCCGGCAAGGGCCGGCTGCCCCGACCGCCTTCGTACGATCAGGAGACGACCGCGATGGGCCAGTTGTTGCGCCGGTGGAGCGAGCCATCAGCAAGCGTTGGCCGAGACCTGCCGGCCAAGCTGGTCTACCCGCTGGAACATGCCTATACGCCGGCCGAGTTGTCGTTCGCTGCGCTCAAGGGCGCCGACGCGGCCGCCGCCGGCGTGCTGGCTGCAGCCGCGCGCGATGCCGCATGCGATCTGCATGTGGCCCTGCTGCGCATCGAGGAGAGCGGCGCCGCCGAGTACAGCGGCTACTCCCGTTCGCGCCATTCCCGGCGCTTTCACGATGATGACGACGAGGATGAGGATGACGAGGACGGGTTCAGCGTTGCCGAAGTCCTCGAACGCTCGCTGACCCTCTCGCATTGGAGCCGGCCCGACGGTGCGGCGGTGTCGCTGGGCACGATGCCTTTCACAGACGGCGAAGTCTGCCCGGGCGATGCGCTGGCCGGCATGGATCCCGACGAGCAGCACTTCGAAGAGGCCACGGGCAACGAAGGCGCCTCGTTCGAGCGCAGCTACCAACGTGCCGCCCTGGTGCTGTGGCCTCAGGCGCAGAAGCTGCATCTACTGGCCCGCGCAGGGTTCGCCGTGTCGTTGCCCATGCTGGGCGGCCTGGTGGCCGCGTGGGTGGACGAGGGCGCCGAACCCGACAGCACGACATGGCGCGAGGCCCATGCCTTGGCCGCGCAAATGCTCGCCTGCTGGCCCATGCAAGCGACGGGCAATGGTTCGGAAGGGCGCAGCGCCGAAGCCGTGATGCTTGCCCACCTGACCCGCTTGCGGGATCTCGAGCACATCGACGCCATGCTGGCCGGCGCCATCGCAGGCGGGGCCTACGCATCGCAGGACAACGCGGCCTTGGTGCAGGCGCTGAAGTTGTTGTCGCCGCCCCGCGTGGGGGCCTTGCTGCATGGCGTGGTGCGAGGCAATGCCGACATGCACATCGCCGGCTGCGCCGACTTGCTGGCGCGTGCCGCTGACGTTTCGGCCTGGCGCGACCAGTTGCAGCCCGCAGCCAAGGCGCTGCTTGATGCGATGCCGGGCGACCCGTCCCGCCCCCAGGGGCAGGCCGAGTCTTGGCGTCGCGAGCGCGCGGACGCGGCGGTGGTTCACGACACGCTGCGCGCCTTGGTCCTTGCCGAGCAAGCGGACCTCGCCGCGCTGGGCGATCAGGCCGTGACGCATTGGCTGGACTGGCCCAAGACCTTTGGCCTGGATTCCGTCATCGTTCCGGCGCTGCGCCTCCTGGCGGAACGGCCGGTGCTGATGGGCCGCCCTGCCAGCCTGCGGCTGCGTGCCGCGGCGCTGGCTCATCTGAAGGCTCGGGTGTCGCAGGATCTGGCGCCGCCGTCCGACTGGCAGCGCGACGTGCGGATGGCCTGCCGCTGCGAGCACTGCCAAGGCCTTGCCCGCTTCCTGGCCAGTGCCGACGAAGAGGTCTGGCGCTTCAAGGCACGCGAGGCCGACCGCCGCCATGTCGAGGACTCGATCCGCCAGGGTCACCTCGATGTCGACTGCACCACCGAGCGCAAAGGCAGCCCGCATGTGCTGGTGTGCAGCAAGAACCAGGCAAGCTACGAGCGCAGGGTCGCGCAACGGCAGAAGGATCTCGACAATCTTCAGCGGCTCGGGCGCTGAGGGGCCCGCTGTCCCCGCGCTGTGGCAACGAGCACTGGCCGAGCTTCTGGCTGGGAAAGTCGACGCCTGCAGGCCAGCGAGCTGGCCTCGGCAAGTGCGGTCCATGACCGTACGCCAATGGCGTATAATTGGGTTTGATGGAGTTCATCGAGACGCCGACGTTCACCCGCCAGGTCCAGGAACTGCTGACCGACGAGGAGTACCGCGGGCTGCAGAACGTGCTGGTCGACGATCCGGAGTGCGGCGACCTCATCAAGGGCGGCGGGGGCATCCGCAAGGTTCGACACGCGGCGCAAGGCAAAGGCAAGAGCGGCGGCGTTCGTGCCATCTACTACTGGATCAAGGACCGGCATCAGATCTACATGCTGGTGGTGTATCCGAAGTCCAAGAAGGACGACCTGAGCGACAAAGAGACGGTCGTCCTGCGCGAACTGGTCAAGGAGTTGTGAACATGGACAAGACGCTGTTCGAAGAGCTCGTGGGCAGTCTCAAGGAAGCGAAGGCCATTGCCAAAGGTCGCGCCAAGCCGTCCAGGCGGTTCGAGCTCAGTGCGCCGGACGCCAAGGCTGTCAGGGAGCAGACAGGGTTGTCGCAGGGCGACTTCGCCAAGCTGATGCGGGTGAGCGTGAAGACGCTGCAGAACTGGGAGCAGCGTCGTCGCAACCCGACAGGTCCGGCCGCTGCGCTGCTCAAGATCGTGGCCACGGCGCCGGAGCTTGCGCTGAAGTCGCTGCACGGCTGAAGTGCGTGATGCCCGCTGCGCGAGCGCGGACCGGCTGCAGGCAGGACGGAGGCCTTGTTCGCGCAGAGGGGTTCGCCCGTAGCTCCATCTCAGGCGCGCCCGGTCGGGTTATTGCGATGGAGCATCGATCGCATCAGAATCGCGGACGTTGGTGGTCTCATGACATCCCGTTTGGGGTGGGGGAACAGGCAGGGGAACAACGTCGTTCAAGCTGATCTGTTCTCCAATGAAATCAACAACTTGTCGCGCCGTTTCGATCTCCATCAGCCACCCCAGGTAATACTGGGCGCAGCCCATCCAGCGGCCCCTCACCTGAAGGTGAGGGGCCGTTGTAATTGGAGCTCTGTGCGGAGTGAATGATCCGGTTCGTCGTCGGGGTCGACCAGTCGAAACGACGACATCCTGGTGGGCTTTTCGCCATCAGCCAAAGACCGTAAGGAGGATCGGCCGTGGACCTCGCCGACCTGGTCAGCCTCATCCGCGAGCGGCGCGAGGCGCTGGGGTCATCGCAGTCGGAGCTCGCGCGCTTCAGCGGCCTTTCGCGGCGGATGCTGGCCAGCCTGGAGACTGGCGTGCCGAGCGACGTAGGCGTCAGCCGGGTGCCAAGCCTCTTGTCTGTGCTGGGTCTGGACCTCCACCTCGATCCGCCCAGCCAGGCGGTGCGCACCCGGAAGCGGGGCCTGTGGATGGCGGCGAAGAACGCCAGCGTGAGCTACGTTCAGGGGGTGCCGCCCGCCACACTGGGCCACACGCTGCGGCACGGAGCTCAGGATAGTTGACGCCGGGCAGGCATCGCCACCGCGGGCGGGCGGGGTGCCGTCCGTGCTCACCTCGATATCCCCAAGGCGTCCCACAAGAACTGGTAGGACACGGCGGGCCGGAATCGTCTCGTCAGCCCAGTTGGCGTAGTGGCGATGGAGGACTTGCTCGATGGCCTGTGCGATGACCTCGGGCGGCAGGTCCGGTGTGCTTGTGGAGGAGGATCGCGGCGTGCGGCCCGTGTCGCCGCCGCCGGCTCGGGCGAGATGGCCTGCCGGATCGGTGATCTCGCGCGTCAGGTGCTGCACGGCCGCGCCGGCCAAGCCTTCGAACCAGGCGCGGCCAACATCCGCCAGCCGCTGTGTGCGGTGGAAGAGTTCGACGCGGCCGGTGCTGCGCCCTGGGTTGATGGTCGACAGGCTGCGCTGCGCGCCGTCACCGGCCTCGATTATGCGATTCCATCCTTGCTGCGCATCGCCGCTGACATCGGGCTGCGACGCCAAGGAAGCGGCGAGCGCCGCCGCATTGAGCACGCGATAGTGGTCGGTCACCAGGAGCAGGGGATCGCCGGTTGATGCATCCTGCATCTGCGGCAGCGCTGCGGGCGAGAACCACTGGTCCAGCCAGGCGCGGGCGATCGTCAGCTCGAGCAGATCGCGTGGGTTATCGATGTGGAGGTTGAATTCGGCAGAGCCGTCCATCACCTGCCGGGTCTGCGCCAGCACTGACGCCTCCGCCAGCTTGGAGAAGGGATAGATGGCCCCTGAGAGCTCACGGTGCCCGTTGGCGCCCGCGCCCGTGGTGACCTCCATGATGCGCGCGCCCATCAGCATGCCCGGCTTCGCACTGCGGCTGCCGCTGATCTCGCGCACCGCCTGCGGGTCGGCCTGCGGGTCGAACTCGTCGACCAGGGTCATGCCGGCGCCGGGCTGCACGTCGGTGACCCGGTACAGGCGCAGGGGCCGTGCGCGCAGTTGAGCGATCCAGTCGCGCTGGCCGGGCGTGAGAAACGGGCCCTCTCGCCCCAGGAGGTAGGCGTTGATCTCTCGCAGGCCACCACGGGCGTGGATCGCCCCGCGGGCGATCAACCACTCGCCGGCGTTGATCGACACCATGGTCATGCCGTCTTCGTCCAGCTGCCAGCCGTCACGTGGACCTTCTGGACGCCAGAGGTCCAGCAGGGCCTCGAACGCGCTGCGCCAGCCCTTGCGATGGCGCTCGGCCAACCATGAGATCGCGACGCGGGCCGCGTCTTCGTGATCGCGCGGGCGCAGGGGTTGAACGGTCATGGTTGAAATCAGGTGATCGCGCGGGCGCAGGGGTTGAACGGTCATGGTTGAAATCAGGGGTGACGGTCGAAGCTGGTCGAGCTGTCGCCGAACGCGGTCACGGCACCGCGCTGGTCGAAGGTAGGGGACATGGTCGGAGAATGGCGCTTCGTGGTCTTGTATGCTATTGTCATACAATTGTAGGGAGATGTCCTCGTGCCAACAGCTTCCGCCGCCGTTCTGAGTGTTCGCGTCAGTGCCAGCGAACGTGCCTTGCTGGAGGCTGCTGCCGAACAGGCC
>JALORV010000453.1 GCA_025458735.1 Burkholderiaceae bacterium
CTTCGGCCCGCGCGTGGCGGCATAGATGCACGGCGACGATCCGGTGCCGCGCATCACCAGCCGCTCTGCCGTGCGCTCGGTTCGCCGCATGCCGAAATCGAGCATGAAAGCCTCGGTGGCATCCAGGTCGGGCACCTCGAATCGCAGGAAGGCCAGTTCGCGTGCCTTGACCAGCGCGCTCGGGCGCTGCAGCGCCTGCACGTGAGCCGGGCGGCGCGATTGCGGATGGCTGGGCGGGGTGCGCAGCGGGGTGGCGGTGGCTGGCATCGGTTGCCTCCTTGTGGTGCCCGGGCGTCAAGCGGGCTTGTGCGATAACGCGATGGGCGGCATCATATCGCCATCAATGTCAAGTTGACAAGTGTGGCGATATGAATTTTTCAGGCGCCCTCGTGCAAACCCCGACTGCGACAACGCCCGCAGATCGTTGCGGCGCAGGCTGATGTCGCAAACGCGATGCGAATGCGGCCTCGGCCGCCGTGCCGAAGCCACAATCGAGCCCGGGGAATCACCACCGATGAAGAAGAAGTCCGAGGACCACCGCAAGCGCGTCGCGGCCGACCGTCGCGAGAAGATGCGTGCCCGGCTGATCGAAAGCGCGATGCTGGTATTCGCGCGGCGCGGAGCAGAGGGCAGCGTGATCGACGAGGTGATCTCGGTCGCCGAAGTCTCGCGCGGCACCTTCTACCACTACTTCCGCACCAACGAGGAGCTGCTGGCCGCGGTGGCGGCCGAAGTCGGCAACCAGCTGCTGCAGATCGTCGACCCGGTGATCCGCGAGCTGCCCGACCCGGCGGCGCGCGTCGCCTGCGGCATCCGCCTGGCGCTGATGGTGGCGCGCACGCACCCGTGCCTGGCCGGCTTCATGGCGAGGGTCGGGCCGCCGGCGCTGGGCGCGCAGAGCCTGGCCACCGTCTACCTGCCGCGCGACATCGAAGCCGGCATCGCCGGCGGCCGATTCGCGGTGATGCCACCGCGCCTGGCCTTCGACCTGATCACCGGCCCGGTGCTGGCCGCCTTCCACACGCTGCAGACCGAGGCCGTGCCGGAGGACTACCCGCAGCAGATGGCGCAGGCGGTGCTGCAGGCGCTGGGCGTGCCCAAGGCCGCAGCGGCCAAGGCGGCCGCCCTGCCCTTGCCGCCGCTGGATCTGCCGCAGGACGCGCTGCTGGTGCGCGCGCAGGCGCGGGCAGCGCTTGGCAGTTGAATCGCCGTTCAGATCTCCGCCAGAGGCACGCCTGCCGCACGGCGGTCGGCGTGCAGCAGTTCGATCAGGCGTCCGAGGTCGGTTTCCAGGCGCTGCAACGTCTCGGCATCGAGACCGGCCAGCGCCACCGGCACCACACCGCTGAAAGGCGGCGGCGCCTTGCGCAGCACGGCCTGCCCGGCAGGCAGGATGCGCAGTTCCACGCGGCGGCGGTCGGCGCCGTTGCGCTGCGCGACCACCAGCGATGCAGCCGCCAGCGCCCGGACCAGGTTGCTGGCCGTGGTCTGCCGGATGTCCATCGCGCGCGCCAGCGCGTTGACGCCCAGGCCCGGCTGCGCGTCGATCAGGCTCAGCGCCCAGAGCTGCGCGCCACCGACGCCGGCGCGCTTCTCGACCTCGCGGAAATGCGCCCTGACGGCGCTGAAGACGATGCGGAACTGGCGCAGTACGCGCGCCGCCGCATCGGGCAGCGCAACCGGCACGGCGTCAGCCAACCGCGGGTCGTCGCGGCCGATGCGCAGCGTCAGCCAATCCGACGGCGCGGCGGCGAAGACCGGCTCGTCGTTGACATCGTCGCCGGCGAAGAACGCCCGGTCGGCGCCGCAGCGCGCGACCAACGCGATCACCGCTTGCGCCTTGTCTGCAGCATCGGCTGCGACGACGTTCTCGACCATCTTGCCGCCGAAGACCTTTAGCGCCGGTGCGGCGCCGGCGAGCAGCCGGCGGATCAGTGCCAGCGCTGCGGCGCGGTCCGGCGCGAGCCGGTAATGCAGCGCGATCGACTGGCCCTTGTCCTCGACCGCGACGCCCGCGCCGCGGATCGCCCCGGCCTCGCGCGCCAGACGCGAGCGCAGCGCGTCGAGGGCGCGCGCGCGGGCTTCGGCGGCAACGCGGTCGAGGCCGTCCTCGGCGCCGTGGTTGCCGATCACGAACTGCGGCTCGAAGCCAAGCCGGCCGCGCACATCGGCCGCCGCGCGGCCCGTGACGATCGCCACCGGCAGCCGTGCCGCAAGGCGCCGCAACCGCGAGGCCACGGCCTCGCCGATGCGCGCCTCGCCCGGCGTGGCGACGATCGGTGCGAGCGTGCCGTCGAAGTCGAAGGCGAGCAGCGGCCGGCCCTGCAGCAGCGCCGCGAGCGCCGCCCTTCCGGCCGGAGCGAGCAGGTGCTGCATCACCGCGGCGCGCCCTTCTGGTTCATGCCGACTGGTAGCGCCGTACGCGCGCCTCGATGCGCGTGCGCAGCCGCCAGCGGCCGGCGTCGGCGAGCATGCGCCCGGCCCAGCGGTAGACGTTGAACTCGCGCACCGTGCTGCGCAGGCTGGCCATGCGCTCGCGCTGCTCGGCCTCGGGCATCGTCGCCGCGCGCTGCAGCGCGTCGGCCGTCTCCTCGACGTGGTAG
>JALORV010000454.1 GCA_025458735.1 Burkholderiaceae bacterium
GGCTCGAGCTGGTCGATCGCGGTGGCGAAGATCTCGGCGATGCGCTCCGGCCGGTCGGGACTGGCCAGCTTCTCGACGCCGATCGCCAGCGACACCTCGCACTCGCCCGACAGGATGTCCTTCCACGCGCCATGAAACGCCTGCGAGGCGGTGGCGCAGCCGCTTTCGACGTTGATGATCGGCACGCGCGCCGGGAACGCGCCCGCGGCGACCAGCGGCGTGAAGCAGACCTGGCCGCGGATGCCGCCCTGCCCCCACGCGCCGAGGCCGCAGTTGCCGAACCAGGCCTGTTCGATCCAGCCGCCGCCACTATGCTTGGCCCCATGAGACTGCATCCGTCACAGCCGTCGAAGCTGCCGCGGCCCACCGCCTGGCTGGCCGGTGCGGCGCTGCTGGCTGCGCTGCTGTCGGGCTGCGCCCGCTCCGACCCCGAGCAGGAGCTGCGCGCGACGGTGGCCGCGATGGCGCAGGCGATCGAGCAGCACCGAGTCAGCGACGCCGTCGAGGCGATCGCCGAGGACTTCACGCGCGAGTCCGGAGCCTTCGGCAAGGCCGACGCGCGCCGCCTGCTGGCCGGAGCAATGCTGCGCAACGAGAAGATCCAGCTGACCGCAGTCGTCAGCGATGTCCGCATCGAAGGTGAGCGCGCCCGCGCCAAGGTGCGCGTGCTGGCCGCCGGCGGCGCCGGGCTGCTGCCGGAGCGCGGCCAGACCTGGGAGTTCGACACGGTCTGGCGGCGCGAGCGCGGCCGCTGGCTGGTCTACAACGCCGAATGGCGTGAGGGCCTGTAGCCTGCTTCACAGCGGCCGGACCGCCGGCATCGACTGCACTCCATGACACTCTTCAAGCTCTTCGAATCGCAGCTTCGCAACGCCACCTCGGCGCCGCCGGCGGAGGTGGAGCGCGACGGCCCGCCGCCTGGCCTGGTGCCGTTCTACCTGCACTTCATGCGGCAATCGCCGCGCCTGTACGTCGCCATGTTCATCTCCGGCGCCGCGGTGGCGCTGCTCGACACGGTGATCCCGCTGTTCATCGGCAAGCTGGTGGGACTGATGACCGCGCCCGATCCGCGCGCGGCCGTGCTGTCACAGGCGCCGCTGCTGCTGGTGATGGCGGCACTGGTGCTCATCGCGCGGCCGGCGGCGATCCTCGCGGACTCGCTGGTGCGCAACAACGCCGTCATTCCCGGCGTCACCACGCTGATCCGCTGGCAGAGCCACTGGCACGTGATCCGCCAGAGCTGGGACTTCTTCCAGAACGACTTCGCCGGGCGCATTGCCAACCGCGTGATGAACACCGCGAACTCGCTGCGCGAGAGCGTCGTCTCGAGCATCCGCGCGGTCTGGTACATCGTGGTCTACGGCGTTACCGCGCTGCTTCTGATCGGCTCGGCCGACTGGCGGCTGGCGCTGCCGATGGTGCTGTGGATCGTGGTATTCGTGTTCTTCCTGCGCTACTTCGTGCCGCGCATGCGCGATCTCTCGCGCACCAGCTCCGAGGCGCGCTCGCAGGTGATGGGGCGGGTGGTCGATTCGTATACGAACTTCCTCACCGTCAAGCTGTTCGCCCGCGCGGCCGACGAGGACTCCTACGTGCGCGAGGCGATGGACGAGCACCGCCAGCGCATCGCCGACCACATGCGCATGACCACCCGCTTCATGGGCACGCTGACCGTCATGAACTCGGCGCTGGTGGTCGGCACCGCGGCGCTCGGCCTGCAGCTGTGGCTGGGCGGCCAGGTCAGCGCCGCGGCGGTCGCCACCGCGCTGCCGCTGGCCTGGCAGATCGCCAACATGGCTGGCTGGGTGTCGTGGGAAGTCAGCGGCATCTTCGACGATTGCCGTGCCGCACGCGCTGACCGACCGGGCCGATGCCCGCGCGCTGGCGGTCGACGGCGGCGCGATCCACTTCGAGCGCGTGCGCTTCAGCTATGGCGCGCTGGCGCGCGGCGGCCGGCCGGTGCTCGATGACCTCAGCCTCGACATCGCGCCGGGCGAGCGCGTCGGCGTGGTCGGCCGCTCCGGTGCCGGCAAGTCGACCCTGGTGAGCCTGCTGCTGCGCTTCCACGACGTCGAGGGCGGCCGCATCCTGATCGACGGGCAGGACGTGCGCGCAGTGACGCAGGAGTCGCTGCGCGCCGCCATCGGCGTCGTCACGCAGGACACCTCGATGCTGCATCGCTCGATCGCCGCCAACATCCGTTACGGCCGGCCGCAGGCCGGCGATGCCGATGTCGAAGCCGCGGCGCGCCAGGCGCATGCGCACGAGTTCATCGTCGGGCTGCGCGACTGGAAGGACCGCACCGGCTATGCCGCCCACGCCGGCGAGCGCGGGGTCAAGCTCTCCGGCGGACAGCGCCAGCGCGTGGCGCTCGCGCGCGTCATCCTCAAGGACGCGCCGATCCTGGTGCTGGATGAAGCCACTTCCGCGCTCGACAGCGAGATCGAGGCGGCCATCCAGGAGCAGCTCGAGACGCTGATGCAGGGCAAGACCGTGATCGCGATTGCGCACCGGCTGTCGACCATCGCGCGCATGGACCGGCTGGTGGTGATGGATGCCGGCCGCATCGTCGAGCAGGGCACGCACGCGGAACTGCTGCGCGCCGACGGGCACTACGCCCAGCTGTGGCAGCGTCAGTCCGGCGGCTTCCTGGCGAACGACGTGCCGGATCTGGTGCCCGAACCGGACGACGAAGTCGCGCTCGAGGACGCCGCCGAGGTCCATCCGGAGAGCATCGACACGCCGCAGGTCAGGCTATGAACCGGGGCGAAGCGGACGAACGGAGTAACCGGGTGAAGGAGACCGTGGCGGTACTTGCGCCGATGGCCGCAGCTGACTACGCGGCCTTTCTCGCATCGGCGATACCAGGCTATGCCGCCGACAAGGTGGCGGCCGGCCAATGGAGCGAGGAAGAATCGCTCGAGCTGTCGCGGCAGAACTACGAGCAGCTGCTGCCGCAGGGACTCGGCACGCCCGGACACTACCTCTACTGCGTGCTCGACGAGCGCGGACAGCCCGTCGGAACGCTCTGGCTCGTCGCGAAGGAGCAGGCGGGCCTGCGGATCGCGTACATCTACGACATCGAGATCCGGTCCGACCATCGGCGCCGTGGACACGCCACGCGCGCGCTGCGGGCCGCCGAGTCCGAGGCGCGCCGGCTGGGACTGGCCGGCATCGGGCTGCATGTGTTCGGGCACAACCTCGGCGCCCGTGCGCTCTACGAGTCGCTGGGTTACCGCGCGACGAATATCAACATGTTCAAGCCGCTGTAGTCGAAGGCGATCGA
>JALORV010000070.1 GCA_025458735.1 Burkholderiaceae bacterium
TGCACGACCGCCTGCAGTGACGCCACGTCACGCTCTGCCGCGGCGAGCTTCACGGTCCAGGTCGAGCCCATCGTCGACCCGCCGAAGCTCGTGTAGCCGCTGCGCGCCGCGGGCGCGGGCGGCCGTCCGCAGCCGGCCAGCGCGCCCAGGCCGAGCCCGACCACGAGCTGGCGGCGGCGCGGTGAAAGGATGGTGTCCATCGGATTCTCCACTGCGGAAGTTCAGTTATCGAGCCGCGGCGGCTCGGCGCGCACCGCGGCCTCGAAGCGGCCCTCGCCGCGCTCGATCAGCAGGCGCACCAGGTCGCCGATCGAGATCAGTCCGTAGACGCGCGGTCCGTCGATCACCAGAAGGTGGCGGTGGCGGTTCAGGTGCATCAGGCTCAGGGCGGCTTCCACGGTGGTGCCGGGCGTGACGAAGCGCACGTCGCGCGTCATCACCAGCGAGACCGGCGTCGCCTTCGCGTCCAGACCGGCGCCGACGACGCGCACCAGCACATCGCGCTCGGTGAAAATGCCGCCCACCAGCCCGTCCTCGGTCTTGATCAGAACCGCGCCGACATGCCGTGCCGCCATCACCGACACGGCCTCGGCGACGGTGGACGATGCGGGCACCGAAATCAGTTCGTCGCTCGCCTTGTTGCGGACTACCTGCTCGACGGTCTGCTGCAGCATGGTCTTCCTCCTAGCCGAAATCGTCGAGCATGATGTTCTCGCGGTCGACGCCGAGGTCCAGCAGCATGGCGATCACTGCCTTCGTCATCGGGCCAGGGCCGCACATGTAGTACTCGACATCCTCGGGCGCCGGGTGATCCTTCAGGTAGTTCTGCAGGAGCACGTTGTGGATGAAGCCGGTCGGCCCCTTCCAGTTGTCCTCGGGCAGCGGCTCCGAGAGTGCCAGGTGCCAGCTGAAGTTCGGGTTCTCGGCCGCCAGCCGGTCGAACTCCTCGACGTAGAACGCCTCGCGCATGCTGCGCGCTCCGTACCAGTAGGTCATCTTGCGCTTCGAGTGCAGCCGCAGCAGCTGGTCGAAGATGTGCGACCGCATCGGCGCCATGCCGGCGCCGCCGCCGACGAAGCACATCTCGGCCTGCGTGTCGCGCGCGAAGAACTCGCCGAACGGGCCCGAAACGGTCACTTCGTCGCCCGGCTTCAGGTTGAACACCCACGAGCTCATGATGCCCGGCGGGATGTCCTGCCGGTACTCGGGCGGGAAGGCGATGCGGATGGTGAACAGCAGCATGCCCTTTTCCAGCGGGTAGTTCGCCATCGAATAGGCACGCGTGATCGGCTCGGCCGAGACCGAGCGGAAGCGCCACAGGTCGAACTTGTCCCACGCCTCGCGGAACTCCGGCTCGATCGCGAAGCTCTTGAAGTCGATGGCATGGGCCGGGCACTCGAGCTGCACGTAGCCACCGGCGCGGAACGGCACTTCCTCGCCCTCCGGCAGCGCGAGCTTCAACTCCTTGATGAAGGTGGCGACGTTGCGGTTGGAGACCACCCGGCAGTTCCACTTGCGCACGCTGAAGACCTCGGGCGCCACCTCGATCTTCATGTCACCCTTGACCTTGACCTGGCAGGCCAGCCGGCAGCCGCGGCGTGCCTCGCCGGGACTGATGAAGCCGGTCTCGGTCGGCAGCAGCGAGCCGCCGCCTTCCCTGATCACCACTTCGCACACGCCGCAGGCGCCCTTGCCGCCACAGGCCGACGGGATGAAGATCTTGTTGTCGGCCAGCGCTCCCAGCAGCGTGCCGCCGGCCGCCACCTTCAGCGTCTTGGACTCGTCCTCGTTGACGACGATGGAGACGTCGCCCGCCGCCACCAGCCGGCTGCGCGCGCCCAGCAGGATGCCCACCAGCAGCAGCACCACCCCGGTGAACATCAGCACGGCCAGAACGATGTCGAGCATGGCGTCGTTTCCCGTCTACAGCTGGATGCCCGAGAAGACCATGAAGGCAAGCGACATCAGGCCCGCCGTGATGAAGGTGATGCCGAGCCCCTTGAGCCCGTCGGGCACGTGCGAGTAGGTCAGCTTCTCGCGCACCGCCGCCAGCGCGACGATTGCGATGGCGAAGCCGAGCCCCGAACCGAAGCCGAACACCACGCTCTCCGCAAACGAGTAGTCACGCTCCTGCATGAAGAGCGATCCGCCCAGGATCACGCAGTTGACCGCAATCAGCGGCAGGAAGACGCCCAGCGTGGTGTACAGCTTGGGCGCGTAGCGGTCGACGGCCATCTCGACGATCTGCACCGCAGCGGCAATGGTCCCGATGAACAGGATGAACGAGAGGAAGCTCAGGTTGACCGTGGCGAGCGACGGATGCACCCACGACAGCGCGCCTTCCGCCAGCAGGTAGTGCAGCAGCAGGTTGTTCAGCGGCACCGTCAGCACCTGCACGAACACCACCGCGAGCCCCAGCCCGAGCGCAGTCTCCACCTTCTTCGAGCATGCCAGGAACGAGCACATGCCCAGGAAGTAGGCAAGCGCCATGTTCTCGATGAAGACCGAGCGGATGCCGAGGTTGAGGAAGTGTTCCATGGCGGCGGCGCGCTAGTCCTTTTCCTGCAGCTGCGGCTTCCAGGTGCGCAGCGCCCAGATCAGCAGGCCGATCACGAACAGCGCCGAGGGCGCCAGCAGCATCAGCCCGTTGGGCACGTACCAGCCGCCGTCCTTCACCAGCGGCAGCACCGTGAAACCGAACACCTTGCCGGCCCCCAGCAGCTCGCGCGTGAAGCCGACCAGCAGCAGCACCAGCGAGTAGCCGAGGCCGTTGCCGATGCCATCCCACAGCGAGCGCAGCGGCGGGTTCTGCATCGCGAAGCCTTCGGCCCGCCCCATCACGATGCAGTTGGTGATGATGAGCCCGACGAACACCGACAGCTCCAGCGACAGCTCGTACAGCGTGGCCCGCAGGATCTGGTCGAACACGATGACCAGCGACGCGATGATCGACAGCTGGACGATGATGCGGATGCTGCCCGGCGTGTGGTTGCGCACCAGGCTCACCGCCAGGTTGGCGAGCGCGGTCACCAGCGTCACGCCGATGCCCATGACGAGCGCCTTGTCCATGCGCGTCGTCACCGCCAGCGCGGAGCAGATGCCGAGCACCTGCACGCCGATCGGATTGTTGATGACCAGCGGGTCGAGCAGCGCCTTGCGGTCTTCGCGGGACATCGGGATTGCGCTCATGCCTCCTGCCCCTCCCGGAAGCGCCGCAGGAACTTGCCGTAGCCGTTGTCGGACAGCCAGAACTGCATCAGTCGCGTGATCGCGTTGCTGGTCACGGTGGCGCCGGACAGGCCGTCGACCCGCAGCGGATCGGCATCCGGTGCACCGGCCTCGCCCTTGATGACCGTGATGCGGGCGTTCCACTGGTCGTCGAAGCCGCGCCGGCCGCGCCACAGTGCCTGCCACTTCGGGTTGCCGATCTCGCCGCCGAGGCCCGGTGTCTCCTTCTGGTCGTAGTAGGTCAGGCCCCGCACCGTGTTGGTATCGCGGTCGAGCGAGAGAAAGCCGTAGATCGTGCCCCACATGCCGAGTCCCTCGACCGCGATCACGATCTGGTCGACCACCTTGTCCTTGCCGGCCGGGCCGTCCTTCATGATGAAGTAGACGATGCCGTAGTTCGGCAGCCGGCCGATGCCGGCGTTGTTGGGCGGTGCGACGCGGCTCATCGCCGGGTCACCGCGGGCCTTGCGCTGGTCGTAGGCACGCGCGTCCATGCGATCCGCGGGCACCAGCTCGCCAGTGGCCAGGTCCACCAGCCGCACCCTTATCCGCTCGGCAAAGATGCGGCTGACCTCCTGCTCGGATACATCGGTGCCGGGCTCGATCAGGCCGGCGGCGAGCAGCACGTTCTTCTCCATGTACAGGCGCGCGGCCGCCGCCTGCCGCGGCTGCAGGCTGACGGCAGCCACCGACACCAGCAGTGCGCAGACGACGCAGACCGTCGTCGCGAACAGCAGCGTGTAGCGCGTGCTCTCAGGCCTGGCCACGGCGCAGCCTCCGGTTGATGTTGGCCTTGACGAACACGTAGTCGATCACCGGCGCCATCACGTTCATGAACAGGATCACCAGCATCATCGCTTCCGGGTAGGCCGGGTTGACGATGCGGATCAGCACCACCATCGCGCCGATCATGAAGCCATAGATCCACTTGCCCTTCTCCGAAAACGGCGAAGTGACGGGATCGGTCGCCATGAACGCCGTGCCGAAGGCCCAGCCGCCCAGCACCATGTGCCACCAGAAGGGCACTGCGAACCACGGATTGGTGGCCGAGCCGATCGCGTTGAAAAGCAGCGCCATTGCGATCGTGCCGAGCGCCACACCGACCATCGTGCGCCAGGACCCGACCTTGGTCACCGCGATGATGACGGCGCCGATCAGGCAGGCGAGCGCCGAGGTTTCACCCATGCTGCCGGGCTCGAGCCCGATGAAGGCGTTCCACCATGACCAGCCGGCCTGCTCGAAGGGCTGCGTCATCACCCGCAGCTCGGCGAGCCGCGTGGCGCCGGAAAAGCCATCGACGGCAGCGCCCTGCGGCACGGCGGTCCATACCTTGTCGCCCGAGATCTCGGCCGGATAGGCGAAAAACAGGAAGGCCCGCGCCGCGAGCGCCGGGTTGATGAAGTTCATGCCGGTGCCGCCGAACACTTCCTTGGCGATCACCACGCCGAAGCTGATGCCGAGCGCAGCCTGCCACAGCGGCGTGGTCGGCGGCAGGATCAGCGGGAACAGGATGCCGGTGACGAAGAAGCCCTCGTTGACCTCGACCTTGCGCACGATCGCGAACAGCACTTCCCAGGTGAGCCCGACCACCATCGTCACGATGTAGAGCGGCACGAAGTACAGCGCCCCGTGCACGAGGTTGGCGAAGCTGCTCGACGGGTCGTAGCCGACGCCGAGCGCACGCAGCACGTCGTGGCGCCAGCCCTCGAGGCTCGCCGCCTTCGCCGGATCGATCGCCAGGTTGGCCTGCAGGCCGGTGTTGAACATCGCCATGAACACGCACGGCAGCGTGGCGATGACCACGGTCATCATGATGCGCTTGAGGTCGATGGCGTCGCGCACGTGCGCGCCCGTACCCGTCACCGACGACGGCGAGTAGAAGAACGTGTCCATCGCCTCCCACAGCGGGTGCCAGCGATGCAGCCTGCCGCCCTGCTCGAAGTGGGGCGCGACCTGGTCGAGCCGTTGCCGCAGCCAGCGCATCAGCCTTCCTTCTCGATGCGGTCGAGCGCCGCGCGCAGCAGCGGGCCGTACTCGGTCTTGCCCGGGCAGACGTAGGTACACAGCGCGACGTCGTCCTCGTCGAGCTCGAGCGCGCCGAGTTCGGCGGCGCGCTGGTCGTCACGGATGATCAGCGCGCGCAGCAGGAAGGTGGGCAGGATGTCGAAGGGCATGACCCGCTCGTAGCTGCCGATCGGTGCTGGTGCTGAAGGCGAAGCGGTGGGCGCGCCGCCAGGCGCCGAGCACGGCGCCGGTCACCGAGAACTTCTCCGCACCGGGCGCGATGTAGCCGAACATTTCGCGCTCCCCGGCCTCCGGGACCACCGCCACCTGCAGATGATGGCGTCCCAGGAAGGCGTCCGCCGGCGAGGTCCGCGCGCGACCGTCGAGCACGGACCCGGAGATGATGCGCTGGCGGCCCGCTTGCAGCTCTCCGTCCAGCAGTTCGTCGAGCGAGGCTCCGAGCCGGGTCTGCAGCAGCCGCGGCCGCAGCACGCCCGGACCGCCCAGCGAGATGACGCGACCGACATCGAGGCGGCCGGTCGCAACGAGATGTCCGAGCGCAATCACGTCCTGGTAGCCGATGGTCCAGACGCTGCGGTGCAGTCCGACCGGCAGCAGCCGGTGCACGTGCCAGCCGGCGTTGCCGGCCGGGTGTGGCCCGGCGAACGATTCCACCTGCACGCCGGCGGGCGCCGGCACCTGCATGCC
>JALORV010000455.1 GCA_025458735.1 Burkholderiaceae bacterium
ACTCCCGGGATGTCGACGCGCAGCAGATGCGTATCCGCCGAGCGCGTGAAGTCGGCCTCGATGCGCCGGACCGCCTCGTCACACCATGCGCGGTCGGACACCGACGGTGAAGCCGGCCGGCTGCCGCGCACTCAGCCCGCCGTGACCGGGATCTTGCCGATCTTGGCCTGCCACTCCTTCGGCCCCGTCTGGTGCACCGAAGTACCGTCGGCACTGACGGCCACGGTGACCGGCATGTCGCGGACATCGAACTCGTAGATCGCTTCCATTCCGAGATCGTCGAAGCCGACGACCTTCGCGGCCTTGATCGCCTTGGCGACCAGGTAGGCGGCGCCGCCGACCGCCATCAGGTAGGCGCTGCCAGCATCATCTCGGTGAACTTGTCCATCCGGGTGGCGGTGGTCGGGCCGGCCGGGCCGACCGCTTCGCCGCGCACCGGATCGACCGGGCCGACGTAGTAAATGACGCGGTTGGTGAAATCCACCGGCAGGCGTTCGCCCTTGGCCAGCATGTCCTGGATGCGCTTGTGGGCGGCGTCGCGGCCGGTCAGCATCTTGCCGTTCAGCAGCAGCGTCTGGCCAGGCTTCCACGCGGCGACTTCCTCCTTCGTCAGCGTGTCGAGGTTCACGCGCGTGCTCTTCTGCGCATCAGGCTGCCAGTTGACCTGTGGCCAGCTATCGAGCGACGGTGGTTCCAGATAGGCCGGGCCCGAGCCGTCGAGCACGAAGTGCGCGTGGCGGGTCGCCGCGCAGTTCGGAATCATCGCCACCGGCTTGCTGGCGGCATGCGTCGGGTACATGCGGATCTTGACGTCGAGCACGGTGGAAAGCCCGCCGAGACCCTGGGCGCCGATGCCGAGCGCGTTGACCTTGTCGTACAGCTCGACGCGCAGCTTCTCGACGTCGGTACGCGCGCCGCGCCTGAGCAGGTCCGACATGTCGATGTCGTCCATCAGCGCTTCCTTGGCCATCGTCATCGCCTTTTCGGCGGTGCCGCCGATGCCGATGCCGAGCATGCCCGGCGGGCACCAGCCGGCGCCCATCGTCGGCACCGTCTTGAGGACCCAGTCGACGATGGAATCGCTCGGGTTGAGCATCACGAACTTGCTCTTGTTCTCGGAGCCGCCGCCCTTGGCCGCCACCATCACGTCGAGCCGGTCGCCCGGGACGATCTGCAGCCGCGGCGCACGCCCTCGTTGATGGCATCGTCCAGCGAACCGGTGAAGCCTTCCCAGCGCACATCCATGCCGACCTTGAGGAACACGTTCACGATGCCGGTGTCCTGGCAGATCGGCCGGTGCCCCTCGGCGCACATGCGCGAGTTGGTCAGGATCTGCGCGATCGCGTCCTTCGCGGCGGGGCTCTGCTCGGCCTCGTAGGCGCGCGCAAGGTGGCTGATGTAGTCCGCGGGGTGGTAGTAGCTGATGTACTGCAGGGCGGCCGCGATGCTCTCGACGAGGTCGGCCTGGCGGATGGTTGTCATGGAAGCCTCTAGTGATCGTTGGATCCGCTGCCCTTCGGCCTGGCCTTGTCACCCGGGAACATGATCCGGTCGGTCAGCGCGATCGCCATGGCCGACAGCAGGAAGGTGATGTGGATCGCGGTCTGGGCGATCAGCACCTTGTCCGTGTAGTTGGCGGCGTTGATGAAGGTCTTCAGCAGGTGGATGGAGCTTATTCCTATGATGGCGGTGGCCAGCTTGACCTTGAGCACACTTGCATTGACGTGCGACAGCCATTCGGGCTGGTCGGGGTGCTTTTCCAGGTACATCCGCGAGACAAAGGTCTCGTAGCCGCCGACGATGACCATGATCAGCAGGTTGGAGATCATCACCACGT
The DNA here is from genome assembly GCA_025458735.1 of Burkholderiaceae bacterium. The sequence continues at coordinate 1,838 of JALORV010000455.1, forward strand.
CGATCAGCGCCAGCACGACCAGCATGATGATGGTCTCGTTCAGCCCGGTCGGCACCTTGTCCGAGGTGTAGCCGATGCTGGTCACCAGCTGCTGCAGCGCCGTCTGGCTGCCGAAGGCGGCTTCCACCAGGTGCACCAGCTCGACCCAGAAGTGCCAGACGTAGATCGCCTGCGCCACGATCAAGCCGGCGTACAGCGGCAGCTGCAGCCAGCGGCTGGCGAAGATCAGCCGCGGCAGCGGCGGAATCGGACGGACGTTGGCGGTCTCGACGCTGGGCGCAGCCATTGGGGATTTTCCCGAGGGTTCGAAGGCGCGGATTCTAGCCAGTGCGCGCGCGCGCCCCGTCGCCCTTGAGATCCGGCGACGCGCCTCCATGTTCGCAACGTTTTCGGGAACTGCCGGTCCAAGGCGTTGAATTCAAAGCTCAATTTCGGAGCGAGTGCGATGTAGCGACGGGGACAAACGTGTATGGTGCAATGCGCAGCCGTTTGGCTAGACTGCGCGCCTGTCTGGCTGTTCGACCCGCCCGGGTAACAACTAACTGTCTGGAGAGTCTATGAAACGCATCGCTCTGTTCGTTGCCACGAACCTTGCGATCATGGTTGTGCTGATGCTGTTCCTGACCGTGCTGTCGTCGGTGTTCGGGATCAACTTCAATATCGGCGGCCGCCACCTCGACATCGGCGCGCTCGCGATCTTCTCGGTGGTCGTGGGTTTCACCGGCGCGTTCATCTCCCTGCTGATGTCCAAGCCGATGGCCAAGTGGAGCACCGGCGCGCGCGTGATCGCGCAGCCGTCCAACGCCATGGAGTCGTGGCTGGTCGACACGGTGCGTCTCGACCGGCCTGCTGCAGTCGATGAGCAAGGAAGAGGTCGAGGCCGTGCTGGCGCACGAGGTCTCGCACGTCGCCAACGGCGACATGGTGACGATGACGCTGCTGCAGGGCGTGATGAACACCTTCGTCGTGTTCCTGTCGCGCGTGATCGGCTACGTGGTCGA
>JALORV010000071.1 GCA_025458735.1 Burkholderiaceae bacterium
ATCGAAGGCGAGGCGCTGCCGACACCGGCCGGAATTCCGCGTCACAAGGTCGACGCCGGCGAGGACCTGATGGCCGCGCTGGTGCCGCTGGTGATCTTCGGTGCGATCGTCGCGGGCCTGCTGCGGCGGGCCTTCGGCACGCCCGGGGCGGCCCTGACCAGCGCCGGCGTGGGGACGCTGGCGGGCTTCCTGCTCACCTCGCTGGTGCTCGGCATCGTCGCCGCGGTGGCGGTGTTCGTGTTCTCGGGCTTCATGGGCGGCGGAGGTGGAGGACGCGTGCTCGGCGGGCGGCGCGGCGGCCCCATCATCATTCCGGGTGGCTGGTCCGGCGGCGGTGGCTGGGGCGGCGGCCGGGGCGGCGGCTGGGGCGGTGGCGGTGGCTGGAGTTCCGGCGGCGGCGGCGATTTTGCCGGCGGTGGTGGCGGCAGCAGCTGGTGACCATGGAACTCGGACGAGTCCTGCGCCACTGGCTGAGCACCCCGCGGGCGGTGCGTCGTGCCTTTCCCGAGGAAGCGCTGACGCGCATCCGCGACGCGGTCGCGGCGAGCGAGCGCGTGCACCGCGGCGAGATCCGCTTCGCCGTCGAGGCGTCGCTGCCGTGGAGTTATCTGCGCCGCGATGCGCCGGCGCGCGAACGCGCGCTGATGATCTTTGCCAAGCTGCGCGTGTGGGACACCGAAGAGAACAACGGGGTGCTGATTTACGTCGAGCTGGCCGATCACCAGATCGAGATCGTGGCCGACCGCGGCATCGGTCCCCGGGTGGCGCAGGCCGAGTGGGACGGGATCGCCGCCGCGATGCGCGACCGGTTCCGCGTCGGCGAGTTCGAGCCCGGGGCGATTGCCGGCGTGCGTGCCGTCGGCGAGCTGCTGGCACGCGAATATCCACTGCGCGAAGGCGAGCGGAATCCGAACGAACTGCCCAACCAGCCGATCGTTCTTTGAGCCTGTTCGAGCCCGAGGGGCTGTGGAGCAGCGTGCGTGCCCGCCTGGGTGAGCACGGCCTGCCCGGCTGGCTGGTGCTGATCCCGCTGCTGGGTGCGCTCGGCGTGGCGGCGGCGGTCGAGCTCGGGGTCCGGACCTTCGACACCGACTGGCACCCGGTCTTCGGCTACTCCGCGCGTCCCGATGACGGCGGCGCGCGCTTCCGCGCGCTGTGGACCGCGCTGGCCGCGGCACCGGTGATCCAGGGCGTGGCGGCGGCGCTGCTCGGACCGCTGTATGGCCAGCCACGTCGCTGGCGCGAGGCACTGGCCGTCGCCATCGTCGGCAACGTGCCGCTGTACATTTCCGGCATTGCCCTGCTCTGGCTGCCGGGCATCCTGCTGGTGATCGTCGCGTTCTTCGTCAGCTACGTCTGGTGGGTGGCCGGGGCCCGTGAGCTGCTCGGAGTGCCGCCGTCGGAGTCCACCGAGTTCGTGATGATCACCGTGATTGCCAGCAGCACGGCGCTGTTCCTGCTGGCATCGGTCCTGCCGCTGTAGCAGCAGCGACGGCGGCGGGGCGGCGGCGTAATGTCGGGACCCGTCCTGCGACAGAGACCGGAGCCGACGCGCGTCGTGCCGGCAGCCCGCGCCGGCCGCCTACTGGAGAAACCGACGTCATGTCCATTGCGCATCCCCTCGCCGCCATGCCGCGCCCCGGCCACGAATTCGCCACGCTCGCCGGCGGCTGTTTCTGGTGCCTGGAAGCGGTCTACGAAGAAGTCGAAGGCGTGATCGATGTCGAGTCCGGCTACAGCGGCGGCAAGGTCGAGCGACCGAGCTACCGCGAGGTCTGCGAGGGAACGACCGGGCACGCCGAAGTGGTGCGCATCGAGTTCGATCCGGCCCGCATCAGCTACCGCGAGCTGCTGGAGATCTTTTTCGTGATCCACGACCCGACCACGCTGAACCGGCAGGGCAACGACATCGGAACGCAGTACCGCTCGGCCATTTTCGTGCACTCAGCCGAACAGCGTAGCGTGGCCGGCGAGGTGCTGCGCGAAGTGCAGGCGCACCACGCCGCGCCGGTCGTCACCGAACTCCTCGAGGCACCACGCTACTGGCGCGCCGAAGACTCGCACCAGGAGTATTTCCGTCACCATCCGGGGCAGGGCTACTGCGCGGTGGTGGTGGCACCGAAAGTCGCCAAGTTCAGGCAGACCTTCGCGGCAAAACGCCGGAATTCGACCGGGGATTAGCCGCAATCCGCGATGCCGCAGAGCGATGGTGCCGCTACCATCGCTCGGAGTTCATCGTGGGAGATTGTGCATGCGGTACGGAATGTCTACTGCGGTCTGTGCCGCATTGTTCGCCGGCGCTGTTTTCGCCGGCACCGTTTCTGCCCAGGAAGTGGGCAGGCCCGCGCCGGCGTTCGATCTGCCGGCGGCTGGCGCCAAGAACGTGCGCCTCGCCGACCTCAAGGGTCGCGTCGTGCTGGTCGACTTCTGGGCCTCGTGGTGCGCGCCGTGCAAGCAGTCGTTCCCGTGGATGAACGAGATGCAGGCGAAGTACGGCCCCAAGGGCCTGACGATCGTCGGCATCAACGTCGACAAGAAGCGCGAGGATGCCGACAAGTTCCTGGTCGGCACGCCGGCCCAGTTCACGGTGGCCTTCGATACCACCGGCAAGGTCGCCGAAGCGTTCCAGCCGAAGGGCATGCCGACGTCCTTCCTGATCGGTGCCGACGGCGTCGTGCGCGCGATACACGTCGGTTTCCGCGAGAGCGATCGTGAGAAACTGGAAGCCGAACTGGCCGCTGCCGTGACGGCGGCCGCGCGCAGGTAATCTGTTCCCGGCACGCGAGGACAAGATGACGAAACGCTGGTTGTTGGCGATGGCCGCCGTGGTTCTGGCGAGTGGCTGCGAGTCGATGCCCAAGGTGCAGCCCTGGCAGAAGGGCAACCTGGCCAAGCCCGAGATGGCGTTCGATGCCGATGTGCTCGAGGCTCGCTTCGCCGATCACACTTACTTCAGCAAGGAAGGCGCATCAGGTGGCTCGGGTGTCGGCGGCGGCGGCTGCGGCTGCAACTGATCCGGATGCCGACGATGCCGATCCTCATGAGCGAGCCCACCACCCGAACCCAGCGCGGCGCCGTCCTGGCGGCCGCCCTTGCGCTGCCGGGCCTGCTGCCCGGCGTCGCGCAGGCACAGGTGACGGCGCCCAACGCTACGCTGGTGCAGTTCAAGTATCTCTACTACAAGGACTATCAGGAGTCCGGCGATCGCATGACGATCAACTCGCCGGCGCTGTATCTGCTGACTCCGATCACCGACGACTGGGTTTTCGAGATCGGCGCCGTCTACGACAGCATCTCGGGCGCGTCGCCGTACTACCACACGACCTTGTCCGGGGCGTCGGGCCTGGGCATCAAGGATGCCCGGACGGCAGTCGATGTCACGGTCACCAAGTATTTCGCCAATCGCACTTCGGTGGCGATCCGCGCGGCCTACTCGGACGAGGATGACTACCGCTCGACCGCCGGAGCCGTGACGATCAGGCATGCAACGCCTGACCAGAACACGACCTTCACCATCGGCGGCGGGTACTCCGGCGACGAGATCTTTCCCACGGTCGGACCGCAGCCTCCGCCCACGCGGCAGAAGCGGACCTATGACGCCATCGTCGGCCTGTCGCAGGTCTTCTCGCCGAACGACACTGCGCAGTTCAACCTGTACTACGCGCACCAGAGCGGTTACCTGACCGACCCGTACAAGGCGTACTGGGGCATCGACAACCGGCCGGAGACGCGCGACCAGTTTGCAGGCCTGGTGCGCTGGAACCATTTCTTCGAGGCGGCCGACGCCACGCTGCGCATGTCGTACCGCTACTACCGCGACGACTGGGAAGTGACGGCCAACACGCTGGGCGTGGAGTGGGCCCAGACGCTGTCGGACGGCTGGCTGGTGACGCCGGGCCTGCGCTACACGACCCAGAGCGCCGCGTCTTTCTACTATGACCCGATCTACGACCCGATCCTGGGCGCGCCCTTTCCGCCGGGCTACCTGAACAATCCGGGCGCGTACTACACCTCCGACCAGCGTCTGTCGGCGTTCGGCGGCATCACGGTCGGACTGAAGCTGTCCAAGGCGCTGCCGCAGGGCTGGCTGATCGATGGCAAGGCCGAGTACCTCGAGCAGCGCGCCGACTGGCGCCTGGGCGGCGAAGGCAGCCCGGGCCTGGAGACCTTCAAGGCGCAGATGTACCAGGTCGGCGTCACGCGCAAGTTCTGACCATGGACGCCGGCGCGCGCCGGCGTCGTTCGTCCTTCGCGGCTAGCATCGCACCTCGCTCGAGGTGCGCATGACGCCCGCCGCCCACACGTTCGAATTCCAGGCCATGGCCTCGCGCTGCGAGGTGCGTCTGTTCGCGCCCGATGCCGGTACGGCCAGACGCTGGGCCGACGCGGCGATCGCCGAGGTGCGCCGCATCGAAGCCAAGTACTCGCGCTATCGCGACGACAGCGTCACCACGGCGATCAATCGTGCCGCGGGGGGCGACGCGGTTGCGGTCGATGCCGAGACCGCCGGGCTGCTCGATTTCGGCGCGGCCCTGCATGCCAGCAGCGACGGCCGCTTCGACCTCACCAGCGGCGTACTGCGGCGGGTCTGGGACTTCAAGGCGCAGCGCCTGCCGGCTCCAGAGCAGGTGACGGCGCTGCTGCCGCTGATCGGCTGGCCGCAGGTCGAGTGGAAGGCGGGCGCGGTGCGGCTGCCGCGGCCGGGCATGGAGATCGACTTCGGCGGCATCGGCAAGGAGTACGCGGCCGACCGCGCCGGCGCGCTCCTGCTCGAGCAAGGTGCCCGGCACGGCCTCGTCAATCTCGGTGGCGATGTGCGCGTCATCGGCCCGGTTGCCGACGGCACGCCGTGGCGGATCGCGATCCAGCATCCGCGCGGCCGGCCGGGTGAAGCGCTGGCGCGGCTCGACGTGGCGGCCGGGGCGCTGGCGACCTCCGGCGACTACGAGCGCTACCTCGTGGCCGATGGCCGTCGCTACTGCCATCTGCTGGACCCGCGCAGCGGATGGCCGGTCGGCGCCTGGCAGTCGGTGTCGGTGGTCGCGCCGCTGGCGGTGGCGGCCGGCGCCTGCGCCACCGTGGCCATGCTCGACGATGTCGACGGCGCGCTGGCATTCCTGCGGGAGCAGGGCGTGCGCTTTCTCGCCGTCGACGCGGCCGGCCAGCGGTACTCCGCCTGAGCCGGCGTCAGGTCACGATCGCACGGGCCAGTTCGACCAGGGTCAGCGGCGCGCAGCCTTCGGCCTTGTTGTTGGCGATGATGTAGCTGGGCTGGCCGCTCTTGATCGCCACGTGCACCAGGTGCGCGAGCGTGCCACGGGTGGCGATGTCGGGGTCGATGATGCGGTCAAACGGCGCGTAGCGGCTCTTGGCATCGTCGTAGCGGAAGCCGGAGTGCAGGTTCCAGCGCACCTCTGGCGTGCAGCGGCCGGCATGCGCGCATGGACGCCGATCGTCAGGCGGGTGCCGGTGTCGCGCAGCATGCGCACCAGCCTTGGCGTCAGCAGCTCGGCATTGCGCAGCTCGACGGCGTACAGCGGCGCCACCGCACCGATCGTGCGCGGCAGCGCGCCGAAGAACGCGCCCAGGCGCTCGATCGTCGCGTGGCTGGCGTCGCCCAGCACCTGCCCGCGCGGCAGCGGCGGCAGCTGGAACAGCAGCGGGCCGGCGCGCGCCCCCAGGCCTTCGATCGCGGGCGCGATGAACTGGTCGATCGCGGTGGCGACATCGAGAAAGTACGGGTTCGGCTCAAGCGGCGCGCCGCGCTCGCCGCGCAGCGTCGCATCGGTCACCAGGGCGGGCGCCTTCACCAGGAAGCGAAAGTCCGCCGGCACCTGGTTCGCATAGCGCACGTAGTCGCTGCGCGGCAACGGCTGGTAGTAGCCACGGTCGATGCCGACCAGTCGCAGCAGCGGATGCCTGGCATAGGCCTCGAGCCCGACCCGCGCCAGCGTCGATTCGCTGGCCGCATCGGCGTAGACGATGCCCTGCCAGCCCGGGAAGCTCCACGACGAGGTGCCCAGGTGCACGCTGGCGGGCAGCAGGCGTCCAAGCCGCAGGATCGCATCGTCGACCTCGGCCGGCCGCACGCTGCCCGCACCGCGCGTGACCGGCGGCTGGTCGTCGTCGAACAGCGTCTCCATGCGCGCACAGTGTAAGCACGGGCCGGCGCGGCCCGCACCGGGACGGCAGCCCGGCGTCGGCGCTCAGCTCTGCTTGAGCTGCTCGATCACCGCCTCGGTGTCGAGCGAGAGCTGCATCGCACGGGTGGTCGGGCCCGGGCTCGGGTCGAGCGGCAGCCGCAGCAGGATCATGGTGCCGGCGCCCGGCACCGACTCGACCTTGAGGAAGGCCGCGATGCGCGCGGCGCGGCTTTTCATGTTCAGCATGCCGCGCCCCGCGCCCGTGGTGGTGGCGGCCAGTCCGCGACCGTTATCGGTCACGCGGATCGACATCCACTGCGCATCGCCGTCGTGATCGACGCCGAGCGTGACCCGCACCACGCGCGCGCGGCTGTGCTTGATGGCGTTGGTCAGTGCCTCCTGCACGATGCGCAGCACCGGCAGCACGGCATTCGGATCGATGTCGACTTCCTCGGGCAGGTTGCGTGCGTCCCATTGCAGCTCCATGCCGACGGCACGCAGGCGCGGCTCCATGCGGAAGCGCATGTTGCCGAGGGCGGACAGCAGGCCCGAGTCGTCGGCCGCCAGCGCGTCGATCGCCAGCCGCATGTCGTCGATCGACTCGCGCAGGATCTGCGCCACCTGGTCGTTGGTCATGGCTCCGCGCTCGACCAGCATCAGCGACGACAGCAGCTGCGATCCGAGACCGTCGTGCATGTCCTGCATGATGCGCTGGCGCTCCTGCGCACTCGCCTTCACGCGTTCGCTGTCGCGCAGGCGGTCGAAGTTGCGCTTGAGCAGCTGCTCGCGCTCGTGGATGCGCGACTCGAGCTCGGCGTTGGTCTTCTCGACATCGGCCAGCGAGCGCACGAAGCGGTCGATCAGTGCCGCGCCGAGGGCGATCACCAGCACCGGCGTGGCGATCGTCAGCAGCGCCGGGCTGGCAAACGGCAGCACGCCGACGGCGACGAGGAAGTCGTGCACGGCCGCGGCCAGCGCCACCAGCAGCGCCGCCACGATGAAGCGCAGCAGCAGCGAGGCTTCGGAAAGGGCCCGCCGCGCCAGCGACAGCACACCGAGTCCGAGCGCGCCCAGCATGATGGCGAGCCACAGCGGCCCGACCGTCAGGTCGAAGTTGTCGCCCGACAGCATGTACAGCACCGGCCCCATGGCAGCCAGCACAGCGATGCCGAACTCCGCCCGGCTCGCCGGCCGGCCGCTCTGGCGCCACAGCGTGACCGTGGCGAGCGCCGCGAAGGCCGCGGTGCCGAGGTAGAAGCCAAAGCGGCTGAGCAGGTGCGCCTGCGGGCTCAGTACCTCGAAAATCGCGTCCAGCGAGCGCACGGCCCAGAACATGGCGATCAGTGCCAGCAGCCCGAACAGGCTTTCGCTGCGCCGTCGCAGCCACAGCGCGGCGAAGCCGACGGCCAGCAGCACCGTGAGCAGCAGCGCGATCCAGCGCAGCGTGTGGCTGGCAAAGAACTCGCGACCGTAGCGCGGCTGCAGCGTCGCGGTCGGGCCGACCTCGGCTAGTCCGACCCCGTGCACGCCGTTGCCGTAGGAGGTGTAGATCAGCGCCTCGTTGGCGCCAACGCGCAGGAATTCCGGTGGCAGGTTGACCAGGTGCGGGCGGTGCCAGCGCACGCGGCGCGTGTCGGAGTCGGTCGGGATGTCGGCCAACATGCGACCGTTGAGATAGACCGTGCCGCCGGTGGGCAGCCGCTGCAGCAGCAGGCCCCAGCCGTCGGCCGGCGCGGACTTGACGTCGAAGCGCAGCCGCAGCCACAGGCCCTGCCGGGATCCGCTCGAGGACGACCAGCGCAGCGGCAGCGGATGCGCCTGCCAGTTCGCTTCGGGACCCGGCTGCGTCCCGGGCTGGCCGGTCACGAACTCGATGCGACGGAGGTCGATCGCCTCCTCGGCTCGAACTGCCGCGGGCCAGGCCACAACGACCAGCAGCGCGAACAGGAGCAGGCGGCACAGCGCGGCCGCAGCAGGCCAGGACATCGAAACGGAACGGGCCGCCGCGCAGCGGGCGGTGGCCGGGGCCGGCGCAGCGGCGGTGCTCAACTGCGCAGCAGGCCCATCTGGGTGGCCTCGTAGACGGCCTCGCCGCGCGAGTGAACGGCCAGCTTGCGGTAGATCTTCTTGATGTGGGCGGTGACCGTGTGCGGCGAGATGCCGAGGATCTCGCCGATCTCGTTGAAGCTCATGCCCTTGGCGAGCAGCTGCAGGATCTCGGTTTCGCGCGCCGACAGCGGATTCTGCTCGGCGCCCTGCACGCGTGCCGGCGCGGCGGTACCCATGCGGTTGCGGATGGCGCGCAGCACGCTGCGCGCGACCACCGGACTCACCGGCGAGCCGCCAGCCCGCAGCAGACGGATGCAGGAGATCACGTCGGCCGGCGCGGAGTCCTTCAGGATGTAGCCGGTGGCGCCGGCCTCGATCGAGGAGACCACATGCTGCTCGTCGCCGAACACGGTGACCACCATGATGTCGACATCGGGCTTCTTCTGGCTGACCTGGCGGATCAGCTCGATGCCGCTGCCATCGGGCAGGCCGAGGTCGATCAGCATGACGTCGAAGGTCTCGCGGTCGATGATCGCCTGCGCCTCGCGCTTGTTGGCGGCCACGCCAACCAGCTTCATGCTGGGCTCGTTTTCGACAATCTGCACGAAGCGGCGTCGGAACTCCGGCTCGTCCTCGACGATGATGATCGAAATCGGCTGCTCGCTCATCCAACCTCCCGGCCCTGCGAATACGCGATGATAGCCGCTGGGGCCGTGGGGGAAATGGCCCGATGCGCACGCCAAAAAC